>DASVDU010000250.1:0-4220 GCA_036380915.1 Hyphomicrobiaceae bacterium
CGAACAGTCCCAGCATGCGCCGGAATCTGAGCAGCCAGTTCCAGCCGGTGATCAGGCGCAGCGGCGTCAAGGCGAGCGTGATAAGGAGGAAGCGCAGTGTCCAGCGGCCCGTTTCTCGGTCGATGAACTCGCCCGGGTTCGCGGTCAGCCAGTCGGGGAAGAAGAGCGCGCCCGTTGCGAGCCACCCGAACGGGAGGAGCGCCAGCGCGAACACGGCCGCCTTCCCGGCCGCGATCTGCCTCGAAGAGGGTTGCATCAATAGAGCTTCTTGAGATCCATGCCGGCGTAGAGGCTCGCCACCTGCTCGCCGTAGCCGTTGAAGATCACGGTTTCGCGCCGGGCGAAGAAGTCGGGAATCCGGCGCTCCCGCTTCTGGCTCCATCGCGGGTGGTCGACATTCGGATTGACGTTCGAATAAAACCCGTACTCGTGCGGCGCAGCCTTCTCCCAGGCCGTCTTCGGCTGGTGCTCGACGAAGCGGATGCGCACGAGCGACTTGCCGGACTTGAATCCGTACTTCCACGGCACGACCAGGCGGACCGGCGCGCCGTTCTGGTTCGGCAGCACCTCCCCGTAGAGGCCAACGGCAAGGATCGTCAGCGGATGCATCGCCTCATCGATCCTCAAGCCCTCGACATAGGGCCAGTCGAGCACGGGCCGGCGCAAGCCGGGCATCGTTTCCGGCTGCAGCGCCGTGACGAACTCGACGAATTTCGCCTTCGAGGTGGGCTCCACAAGCTTCGCGATGCGGTTGAACTCGAAGCCGATCCATGGGATCACCATCGACCAGGCTTCCACGCAGCGAAGCCGGTAGACGCGCTCCTCGAGCGGAAACTTGAGCAGGTCCTCGATGCCGAAGGTCCGCGGCTTCGCCACTTCGCCGTCGACCGCCACTGTCCACGGACGAATGCGGAGGCGCCTGGCGTAGTCCGCGGGGTCGTCCTTGTCGGTGCCGAACTCGTAGTAGTTGTTGTAGCTCGTGACGTGCTTGTACGCCGTGGGCGGTTCGCTCGTGCTGAACCGGCTCATCGCAACGTTCTCCAGTTTCTGCAGGCCGAGCGTCTTCTCCTGCGCTGCTGCCCCACGCCAAAGCGCCCCCGTGGCGCCGAGGACGGACGCGCCGGCCGCAATCTTCATAAAACGACGGCGGTGCTCGTAAATGCCCTTCGGCGTGATCTCCGAGGGTGGAACATCGTTCGGCTGCTTGATAATCATCCAGGTGAGCTCCTGTCGGGGCCGTAATCTGTCGCCACACGAGCCCATAACCTTACATCGATCCACGAGGGAACCGCCCTGCGTGTCCTCTGCCGGGAGGCGCCAGAGAACAAGTCCCGGGAACCACCCCTCTTCGTCGGCGTCACAGCGGGAGCGGGGCTCCCCGTGGCGTACCTGGATCACCGCCAGGAGAGATACGTTTACGCCGTCGGCCAAAGCCCCGCGATCTAAAGCGAGAGGCCTCGCTGAACTCCGCAATCCGCAAAATCAAGCGCCATGTGAATGAGAAGGCCCACGCCAGCCAACCGAGTGGGACGCACGATGGAGAGAACCGCATATCCCGCAATCGCCGGGGCGGTGTGAAGTGGATGGAATCCAATACCGCAGCGGTTGGGGTCGTAGACAGGGTCGGCGAGCAGATGATCGAGGTCTACCAGCATTGTGGCGAGCATGACGAGCCAGGCTGTGCGCCACTGTTTGCGGAAGAAGAGCCAAGCTACGGCCCCGGGCACTACTGCGTGAAGAACAAGGTGAACAATCGACGCGAACGTCATTACACCGACGTCTCGCACCGCATCATCGCGGCGTCAGCCCCAAGGGGCTGGCGTGGCCCGCGCCTGCGCCGTCTCATGAATGATGCACGAAACGAGATCGCGGTCGAACTGAGGATCGCCATGAAGAGATCCCAAGACCTCCGCGCGCAAACCCGGCCACTCAGCCGCCCTTAGGCCATAAATCCATAGGTACGCTCCACGGTAATTGCCGGGATTCCCGTACTGATCTCTCAGCTCGCGGCGAAAGTGGGTGAGCTTCTTTAGATCATCAGCCATTCGGGCCGGTTCGGCATTGGCTGGCTTCACCTCCACTATCAGAAGGTTCGACATACGACCCGGTACATGAACCAGGAAGTCCGGCTTCCAACCGCCTCGGACCAGGCGATGGCCCTGCTTGTCCACCTCGCCGCTCAGCGAGAACGGAAAGCCGTCAGGCCAACGGTTGCGCCAGCGATGGTAAAGCTCGTAGCAGTACACCCGCTCGCGGTATTGAGGCTCCTCCGCACCGGCAACCGGAAGCTGGAAATACTCCGCGGGTATCTCTGAGGACGCCGAAAGCAACCACTCGGTGACCAGATTCAGCTCCTCGTCCACGGCGATAGAGAACCCGGCTTACCAAACCTTAGGCGTCCGACTGCGAAGCGACTTTCACCAATGGGGGTTGCGCCCGTTCACGGGCACGTATCGCCGCGTCGCGGGCCAAAAGCGAAGCGAGGTAACCCTCCAACTGCTCGCTACCCAGTGCGAGCCGTGCGCTCTTTGCCCATGACAGCGTGTGGCCGGCGAGGATGTCCGCCACCGTAAGGCGGTCTCCAACCAGAAAAGAGCGATTTCCCAAGTCCGTGGCAAGAATCTTCACAGCCGTGCGGAATTCCCAGCTGGAGGTTTCAATCACCGCCGGAACTCGGCGGTCCCTCGGAAGCGCAAATCGATGTTTCGCTATTGCCCACAGCGGCGCGTCGAGCTCGGTCAGGACATAGCTCATCCACTTGTAGCACTGGCTTCGTTCGACGGTGCCGGCCGGCGGCAGCAGTCGGCTTTGCGGATGTTTCTCGGCCAGGTGCATGCAGATTGCGGCCGATTCAGTGATGATGGCTCCATCGTCGTCCAAGACGGGAACCTTCCCGGCGGGGTTGATCTCCAGGAACTTCGGCTCGCGCCCTTCACCGCGCATGAGATCGATCTCGACATATTCGTATTGCGCGCCGATCTCCTCGAGCGCCCACAAGGCTCGAAAGGTTCTTCCGTTTCTGTATCCGTAGAGCTTCACAGGCCTAAGCGGTGGCCGGCTCTTTCTGGAGCTGCCGGGCGGCCTGGAGAAGCGACTCCTGGTCGAGCCGAGTGAGCTCGATCTTCGAGGCCCGCTCGATTTCAGGATAGTTTCTGCCGATGGAGCGCGCATAGGCCGGGTCGTAGTGCGCCTCCATGAGGCGCTGGAACAGCTCGGGGGCTCGCCGTTCACGTGCGAGGCGCTCCCAAAGCAAGAATTCCTCGCCGCCGACGAGTGGGCGTAGATGCCTCAGGCGCTCCATCATCGCGTCGAGATCGCGCTCGAAGTGCCCGTAGTCTTCACGCCACAGCTTGACGCGCTCGCTCATCGGTGCAGTGACGGAGAAGATCATGCCGGCATGCATGGCCTGCAGCAGCTCGCCCGGCAGTTGAATCGCGCCGATCTTCTTGCTTTCCGATTCCACCCATACTGGCCGGCTGGGATCAAAGCGACGGAGCTTGTCGACAAGGAGCGAGTCGAACCACTTCTGCGTCGGCTGTGATATGCCGGGGATGTCACCGATGAGCGAGCCGCGATGGCTGGCGAGGCCTTCGAGATCGAGCACTTGGGCGCCTGTCTCGGCCAAGGCATTTAGCAGTCGCGTCTTGCCGCATCCTGTCGGGCCGCAAAGCACGTGATAGCGGAATTTCTCGGGGAGCTCGGCGAGCTGCTCGCGAACCCAGGCCCTGTACGCCTTCCAGCCGCCAGGCAGCCGCTCGACGCGGAATCCGATCGTGGACAGCGCATCGAACCAGAGCTTGCTGCGCTTGCCGCCGCGGAAGCAGTACACGAGCATGCGCGCGTCCTTCGGATATCGCGCGACCAGCTCTTCAATCGAGCGTGACATGTTCTTTAGCGCGTACGAGACGCCGACGAGGTATGCGCGATGTTTGTCGGTGCGATGCGTCGTGCCGACTTCCGCATATTCATCGTTGTCCACGACCGGCAAGTTCACGGCACACGGCAAATGATCCTCGGCGTACTCGCGCTCGCTGCGCGCGTCGATCACGAGCTCGTACTGGCCCTCGAGTGCCCGCTCAAGGAGCTCCGGGAAAGACCTGCGTGGATCGGGGTGATTGGAAGGACTTGCCATGTACCTGCCTAGCACAAAGGCGCCCGCCGCTCAATAGGAAAACAGACGCCGTTTTTCCTAATGTCTGGCTTCGCGCCGACCGCTATCC
>DASVDU010000251.1:0-11059 GCA_036380915.1 Hyphomicrobiaceae bacterium
CCTTTGGATGTAAGCCCTTGTCCTGGGCGTGGTGGTGGCGTTGGCGTGCAAGCTCAGCTCCATGACCCGAGGCGCTCCCTGACGAAGGCGATACCTTGGGCTACACCGATTCGGTCGATCCAATCCTCCGGGACTGAACACCTGCGCGGGGATGACGGTATGGGGAGCGGTATCGCCGATCCCCGTCTTCAAGGGCGCTCGTCGCCGGGATCCATCTGACCGCAGGTGAAGGCCCCGCCGCTTTGCACTGGCGGTGCGACAACCCAAACTGTCGAGTTGGTTCATGGGTGGACCCCGGGGCATAAAGCCCGGGGTGACAAGGTATAGGGAGGACGGGCGACGTTTTCTGACACCGTCACTGAGCCGATCGAGTAGCCCTGTCGTTTACGCTCCCCCACCACTCGCTATTCGCTATTCGCCTTTCGCTCGCACTACCGATTGATCAGCCACATCACAATGCTCAGGACGACGCTGATGATGAGCATCGTCATGAGCGGGATGTAGATGCGCACGTTGCCACGCTCGATGACGATATCGCCGGGCAGGCGGCCGAGGCCGACACGTTCGGCGACAAGCCAGATGATGCCGGCGGCGATCAGGACGATGCCGGCCAGAATCAGAAGCCTTGCCATTTCAGGCCCTCCGATCATAGGCGCACGGCCGGAACGAGGGTGCCCACGAGGCGCAGGTCATCGACGAAGCGGGCGAACTCCGCCGCCCGGCTCTCCGAATCGCGCACTCTCAATAGCGCGGACGGATGAATGGTCACGAGCATTTGCCGTCCAGAGAGGGTCATGGCCTCACCTCTGAGCGTGTTCACCTTGAGTGGCCGGCCGGCCAGCGCGCGGGCGGCTGTCGCCCCCATCGCGACTGTCAGCTCGGGATCGATGATATCGAGCTCGAGATCGAGCCACCACTTGCAGCGGTCGATCTCGTAGGCGTTGGGTTTCTGGTGCAGACGCCGCTTGCCGCGGCTCTGCACGTGCTTGAAGTGCTTCACCGCATTGGTCACGTACATGCGATCGCGCCGCAGGCCCGCGGCGGCGAGCGCGCGATCGAGCATTTGGCCAGCTGGCCCCACGAAGGGCAGACCTTCGCGGTCCTCCACGTCTCCGGGCTGCTCGCCGACGAGCATGACCGGCGAATCGGCCGGTCCAGCGCCGAACACGGTTTGCGTGCCAAGCTTGTAAAGCGGGCAGCGCCGGCAATGCGCGGCTTCGCGCGCCACGCTATCCAGTGTGGCTTCGGCATTGGTGACAACCGCGGGCACGGTCCTGCTCCCGCCATCCAGCCTCTCCAAGTTTCAACCCGTGGCCGGTGGGAATGGTTCAGAACGGGCGTCCCGACTTACCCAGGGTATCAGTGTCCCGGCGCTGTCCCGACGGCGCGTTCCGCGATCAGGCTGTCGATCTCGGCCTCGCCGTAACCCAACTCGGCCAGAACTTCGCGCGTATGCTGCCCATGCAGCGGAGCGGGTGCCGCAACCTTGCCCGGCGTCTTGGAGAATTTCACCGGCAGGCCAATGGTCTGCACCTTGCCGGCGACGGGATGCTCCAGCTCCGGAACCATCTCGCGCGCGATGGTCTGCGGGTGAGCGTGCATTTCCCGGATCGAGAGCACCGGCCCGGCGGGGATGCCCGCTTTCTCGAGCAGGTCGAGCCATTCGGCCGTGGTGCGCTTCTTGAAGTGAACGGTGAGCGCCTCGACCAGAGCGGGAAGATTCCCCATCCGGCCTGCATTGTCCTTGAATCGCGGATCGGCAGCCAGCTCCGGATCGTCCAGCAATTCGACGAACTTGAGCCAGAGCCGCTGGTTGGAGGCCCCGAGATTGATCCAGCCGTCCTTGGTCGGGAATGCCTGATAAGGCGCGGACAGCGGGTGCGCAGAGCCGAGCGGACCCGGAGAAACGCCCGTCGCGAAGGCGATGGCCGACTGCCAGTAGGTATGCGTGATGCCCGCTTCGAAAAGTGAGGTGTCAACCCGCTGGCCTTCACCCGTCTTGAGCTTGTGGGCGTAGGCGGCACAAACACCCATCGCCGCAAGAATTCCCGCCGTGATGTCCGTTACGGGCGCGCCGACCTTCACCGGGGCACGGCCTGGGCCTTCGCCCGTAATGGCCATCAGGCCCGACATGCCCTGCGCGACGAGGTCGAAGCCGCCCTGCTCAGCCCACGGCCCGCTGCGGCCGAACCCGGAGATCTCGCAGTAGATCAGGCCGGGATTGATATCCCGCAGCGCCTCGTAGCCCAGCCCGAGCCGTTGCATCGTGTCGTGGCGGTAGTTCTCGATGAGCGCATCGGCTTTGGCCACGAGCTTCTTCAGCACCTCCTTGCCCCGCGGGTGCTTCAAGTCGAGCGCGATACCCCGCTTGTTGCGATTCATCATCATGAAGGCCGCCGGCTCGCCATTGATGTCGGGCGGCAGCATGCGGCGGGTATCGTCACCACCGTCGATCTTCTCGACCTTGATGACCTCGGCGCCCATGTCGGCCAGCATCAGCCCACAGACGGGACCCGCCATGACGTGGCTGAGGTCGAGCACCCGCATGCCCTTGAGCGGTCCTGTGCGTTCTGTGGTGTTCACGGCTTATCTGCTCCCCGAAACATTGAAGGTTAGGCGGCGAAGGAACCTAGCGCGTTCGGTGCGCGTGATCTAGGCGGGTGGCGCGAGCGCCAGGGCCTCGGATTCCGGTAATGGGCTGAGGAACTGCGCGACCATTTCGTCG
This sequence comes from Hyphomicrobiaceae bacterium, assembly GCA_036380915.1. Lineage (GTDB taxonomy): Bacteria > Pseudomonadota > Alphaproteobacteria > Rhizobiales > Hyphomicrobiaceae > ZC4RG25. Next base: position 2,726 of record DASVDU010000251.1, read on the forward strand.
GTGACCTCCTCCAGCCGCGGCGGGTTCCATTTCGGCGATTTGTCCTTGTCGACGAGGAGGGCGCGAACGCCTTCGAGGAACTCGCCGTGTTCGAGAAGGCGCACCGTCAGGCGATACTCCACGTTCAGCGCTTCTTCCAGCGAGGAGAGTTTGCGTGCGTTACGGATGGCCGCCAGCGTCAGCTTGAGGGCGAGAGGCGAGCGATGGTCGAGGTCGGACAGCGTCTTGCGCGCCCAGTCCGAATCCATGTCCTGAAGCGCGGCACGGATCGCCTCGACGCTGTCGAACCTGAACGCAGCATCGATTTCAGAAGCTTGGGAGGCAAGATCGGAAGGCGGCGGCGCTTCGCTGAAGCCTTTGATGATGCTGTCGACGGCCGCAGCATCCGTCGTCTCGCCGAGGGCCGCAGCAAGCTCCGGCAGGCGTGCGGAAGGCAGGAAGGTATCGGCAAAGCCGGCGAACATCGTTCCGGCTCCGCGCATGCGCTCGCCGACGAGGCCCAGATAGACACCCGTCTCCCCCGGTGCGTGCGCCAGCAGCCAGGTGCCGCCAACATCCGGGATGAGACCGATGCCCGTCTCCGGCATGGCGAGCTGGCTGCGCTCGGTGACGATGCGATGGCTCGCGTGGGCTGAAAGGCCGATTCCGCCGCCCATCACGATGCCGTCCATGAAGGCGACGTACGGCTTCGGGTACCGGCTGATGTAGGCGTTGAGGCGATACTCGTCGGCCCAGAACTTGCGTGCAAAGGCGGATGCCTTCGAGCCTTGATCGTAAATTGCCCTGACATCGCCACCCGCACACAATGCGCGGCCGCCGGCTCCATCGAGAATGACGACCGTGACCTCGGGATCCTGCTCCCAGCGCCTCAGGGCATCGTCGATGGCCAAGGTCATCGAATAGGTGAGCGCATTGAGCGCCTTCGGCCGGTTCATGGTGATGCGCCCGGCGCGTCCTTCGCGCCGGATGATGACGTCCTCGGAAGCCTCTCCGGTCATGCCTCGTCCTTCAGCAATTCTGGCAGGCGCCCTCGGCCCTGCAACCCTCAGGTCGTGTGGGCGATCTCGCAACTGAATGCAAGACAAGAGGTTGCCGCAGAAACGTCCGAAGCTGGACCTGAGCGGTCGCGCTAGAACCTGTAGCCGTAGCGGACGCCGAGCAAGTCCATGCCCTCGTTCGTGTCGGCGAGATTGGCGTTCGACAGGTGCTCGAAATAGACCGAAAGGCTGTTGTGCTGGTCGAAACGGAGGCCGAGCTCGAGCGGGATGTGGAACAGCACACGGCTGCCGAGCGCCTTGCGGTCCGGCGCCTCGAGCTTCAGATCGCCGTCGTGCACGGCAGCGCCTATGCCGGCTGCGAAGAAGAGCCCGCCGGCCGTCTCGATTTCCCAGCGGGCGTCGAGGTAGGCATGGCTGGTGCCGCCGTCGAAGTTGATCGTGCCCCCGAGAGCCGGCCGGATGGCGCCCCAGAGAAAGGGCAGGGATGGCGAGAAGATCACCTCGCCATTGAGATCGACCGTGCCATCTTCGCGGCTGAACCCGCTCCAGAGGCCGTCGACATCGTGGGCGAGGGCACCAGCCCTCAACTCTCGAATGAATCCATCGGCGTGCGATTGATCTGCCGCCGCACCGCATAAGCCTGTCGCGAACGCGACAGACGCGATGAGCCCCCTCAGCCGACGCATTTCCACCAGCCCCCCAACTGCGCAGACGACGTCACATTGGCGACGGTGTCGGGCCAGGGCAAGGGCGAACTGGAACGACCTGAGAAATTTCAGCCCCTGTTACCGCCGAGCACCTTCCGGGAGATCACGACGCGCATGATCTCGTTCGTCCCCTCCAGGATCTGATGCACGCGGAGATCGCGGACGAGCTTCTCCAGCCCGTAGTCCTTCAGGTAGCCATATCCACCGTGGATCTGCAGCGCCTGGTTGACGATGTCGAAGCCGAGGTCGGTCGCGTAGCGCTTCGCCATGGCCGAGTACATGGTGGCCTGCGGATCGGCGCGGTCCAGGGCGTCGGCGGCCCGGTATATCATTAGCCGCGCGGCTTCGAGGTCGGTGGCCATGTCGGCAATCTTGAACTGGAGAGCTTGAAAATCTGCGATCTGGCGGCCGAAGGCCCTTCTCTCGTGCACATAATCGCGCGCCTTGTCGAGGGCGGCCCAGGCCGGACCCAGTGAGCAGGCGCCGATGTTGACGCGGCCGCCGTCAAGACCGCTCATTGCGAACTTGAACCCTTTGCCCTCGACGCCGCCGACGAGGTTGAAAGCTGGAACCTTCACGTTCTCCATGATGACTTGGCGGGTCGGCTGCGCGTTCCAGCCCATCTTGCGCTCATTGGCGCCGAAGGAGAGGCCAGGGGTGTCCTTGAACACGACGAACGCCGAGACGCCGGAAGCGCCTTCGCCGCCGGTGCGCGCGAACACGAAGTAGAAGTCGGTGGCACCTGCACCGGAGATGAACTGCTTGGTACCGTTCAGCACGTAGTGATCGCCCTGGCGTTCGGCACGGGTGGCGAGCGCCGCGGCATCCGAGCCGGCGCCCGGCTCCGTCAGGCAGTAGCTCGACAGCCACTCCATGCTGGCAAGCTTCGGCATCCAGGCCGCGATCTGTTCATCGGTGCCATATCGGCCGACCATCCAGGCGACCATGTTGTGGATCGAGAGGTAGGCGGCTATGGCCGGGCAACCGTACGACAGCGCCTCGAAAATGAGGGCGCCGTCGAGCCGTGACAGCCCCGAGCCGCCCTTCTCGGCGGGAACGTAGATGGCCGCCATGCCGAGCGGCGCCGTCTCCCGGATCACATCGACGGGAAAATGGGAATCCTGGTCCCACTGCGCCGCGCATGGCGCAATCCGTTCCTTGGCGAAAGCAAGGGCGGTCTCCTGGATCGCGGTCTGTTCTTCGGTCAGGGCGAAATGCATCGCTAGGCCTCGTCGTGCTTCATGCGCGGAAGCCTAGCGCGATCAGACGCGCGATGAAACAGAGCTCAGGGCGACGAGAGCTCCTGCCGCACCCCATCGGGCGCCAGGGTCAGCGGTTCAGCGCAATCACCAGCGCCTGGGGGTTGCCGCCGTTCTCGCCGATGTAGCTCTCGAACAGGTTCTTGAGGAAGGGGCTCATCCAGAAGCCCATGACCTGTGCGTCGCGCACGCGGAACGAGTTGCCCTGGGGTATGAGCAGCCAGCGGACATCGTAGACGGTGCCGTTCTGCAGGTGCACACGGCTGTCGACGTAGACCCCGTCACCTTCCCGAACGACAGGCGAGAGGATCTCGGCATGGCTGACGGGGTATTTCGGTGCTTCCGTCGCCGCATACCGCGCAATGAAACGGACCATGCCGCCATAATAGGTGTCGCGATCCGACGGCTGCAGGTTCGCCTTGTAGTTGCCGAGCGCGTACAGCCCGATGGCCGAAACGTGCCCACGTTTCTGGATCACCTCCATGAAGTCCCGCTGCGAGCCGGTTCGAGAAGCGGCGATCAGCTCGCGTGCCGTCTGCTTCATGAACTCGATGGCAGACTCCGCCCGGGCGCCCGGAGCAGTGGTCAACAGTAATGCAAACAGCGAGAAAACTGCAATCAAGCTGTGCCGGCTGCGATGCAACGCTGCAAGCGGTGCAACTTGAGTGGCCATTCCATTTCTCCCGAACAAGAAGCGGACTGACATGAACATGTTTCGGGCCCCGAGCAGCCAAGCACGTGCCACAATCAATTGGCAGCCGTCGCTCTCCCCGTCAACTGCCGCCGGTGGATACCGGTGGAGCCTCGGCACACTTCATGTCTCCACGGTCACGGTGTACAAAGCGTTACCAGATTGATGGAAGGGAAACGAGTCATGCCTTATGCGGACGCCGGAGGAGTTCGGATTTACTATGAAGTAACCGGCCGCGGCACGCCGCTCGTCTTCCTGCATGAGTTCGCTGGTGATCACCGGAGCTGGCGCGAGCAGGTTCGCGCGCTCAGCCGGAACTTCCGCTGCATCACCATTGCGGCGCGGGGATATCCGCCGTCGGACGTGCCCGAGGATGATGCATCCTACGGCCAGGACATCGCAAATCGAGACGTGATCGCCGTGCTGGATGCGGCGGGAATCGACAAGGCGCACGTGGTCGGCCTCAGCATGGGCGCCTACACGACCCTCCAGCTCGCCATGCATTTCCCGGACCGGCTGCTGTCGGCGGTTGCCGCGGGGGCAGGGACCGGCTCCGACAAGGACACGCGCGAGCAGTTCCTTCGCGAGGCAGCTGCAACCGCGGACGGCATGGAGCAAGCGACCCGCATCGCTGCCGAACAAATCTGCGTGAGCTCGACCCGGGTGCAGCTGCAAAACAAGGACGAGATTGGCTGGCGCATGATGGTGGAACATCTGGCCGATCATCCGCCGAAGGGCTCGGCAAAGGTGTTGCGCAATGTGCAGGGCAAGCGGCCGTCGCTCTACGACCTCGAGCAGCAGCTTGCGGCGGTCAAGATCCCGGTGCTGCTGATCGTGGGCGACGAGGACGAGCCTTGCCTCAATGTCAATCTGTTCATGAAGCGGAAGATGCCGGCCGCTCAGCTCGCGATGCTGCCGGGCTGCGGCCACCCCATCAATCACGAGGAGCCGGCGCTGTTCTCGTGGCTCGTCGAGCGGTTCCTCACCAGTGTGGATCGGGGGACCTGGCAACCGCGCGATCCGCGGGCCAGTGCCTCTCTCGGCAGTTCCTTCGCGGCAATGCTCAGCGGTCGTTGAGTCGGCAATCGGGCGTCGGGTCGCGCGGGCTCGATCGCCCGGTGGTAGCCGATCGGGGCAGTCTGCGGCCCATCCGTCACACACCGCACCTGCACTGGCGGGGTCGCGAGCCGGACGAATGGCAGCCCGCAGAACAGCAGCGACATGACGAGCGCCGCCGCGAGCTGCACGGCAACGAGCGGCTTTTCGACCAGGACCTTCAGCATGTCCGGTTGTTCCGCAGCGGCTGCGGCAACGATCCCGAATGGTGTCAAGAGAAGCGCTGCCGCCGGCAGGACGAGAAGGCTCGTTGCCAACCGGCCGACCGCGGGCGAGCGTTGGTTGGAAAATTGGTTCCGGTTCAAACTGTTGGACGTCGTCATGGGCGGCGTTCTTGCAAAAGACATCAAGGAATGCGTGGGGTGAGTTGGAGGAGATCGGCTCGAAGCCATCAGCACTGGCTCTCCCATATCAGATGTGCTCTTGCCCGCCTGTTACGCCGGGAACAGGATTTTGCCGCTCAGTGTTAACCCCTCGTAATTCATCTTGACGCATATAAAGATATCTTTATATGCTCGCCTTGACATGGAGGCAGAGGATGTCGCTTGCGGGTGAGCTGGAGATCGAGGAGGCGGTGGCGGGGCTGAAGGCCGCCGCGGATCAGACGCGTCTGCGCATCCTCCTGCTGCTCGCCTCGGGCGAGCTCAACGTGAAGGACCTCACCCGCATTCTCGGGCAAAGCCAGCCGCGCATCAGCCGCCACGTGAAGCTGCTTGGCGAAGGCGGGCTCATCGAGCGTGTCCGCGAGGGGAGTTGGGTGTTCTGCCGACTGGCCGACGGCCCGCGCGGCGATCTTGCCCGCGCGATCGTGCAATCGATCGACACGACGGATTCCGTCTACGTCCGCGATCTTCAGCGGGCGGAGGCGCTCAAAGCCGAGCGCGCGGCTGCGGCACAGGCCTACTTCCGCACCCACGCCGCGGACTGGGACCGCATTCGCGCGCTGCACATCCCAGAGGTCGAGGTCGAGACGGCCATGCGCGAGGCGCTGGGGGATGATCGGGCGGAGCTGCTGATCGATCTCGGCACCGGCACCGGGCGCACGCTCGAGATCTTCTCCGATATCTACGATCGCGGCGTGGGCATCGACCTCAACCAATCGATGCTCGCCTATGCGCGCGCGAAGCTGCTGCGCGAGGGGCTGGATCATGCCCAGGTCCGGCATGGCGATATCTACAACCTGTCGTTCCCGGACGGTGTCGCCGACGTCATCGTCATGCATCAGGTGCTGCATTTCTTAAGTGACCCGGGCCGGGCGATCAGGGAGGCGGCGCGCGTGCTGTCTCCCGGGGGTCGGCTGCTCATCGTCGATTTCGCCCCGCATCAGCTCGAATTCTTGCGGGATGAGTTCGCACACCAACGATTGGGCTTCTCTTCCGCCCAGGTCCGGCAATGGCTGGGAGAGGCGGGCCTTGTGCTCGAGCACAGTCGCGATCTGCCGCCGCCCGCAGGCCGGGAGGACGGCAAGCTCACCGTATCACTCTGGCTCGCAAGCCGCCCGAAGGTGCGCAGGGGGAGCGCTTCTCGCAGCTCCGAAGCAGTACAGTCCCTGGAGACGTCGCCATGACCCCTGAGCGTAAGAGCCGGCTCCTCGGCGCCGGCGAGATTTCGGTCTCCTTCGAGTTCTTCCCCCCCAAGAACGAGCGGATGGAAGAGGCGCTGTGGGCGGCCGTGCGCCGGCTCGAGCCGCTGTCGCCCGGGTTCGTCTCCGTCACCTACGGTGCGGGTGGCTCTACGCGCGAGCGCACCCATGCCACCGTCGCCCGCATCGTCCGCGAGACGTCGCTGCAGCCCGCTGCGCACCTCACGTGTGTCGGCGCAAGCCGGTGTGAGGTCGATGCCGTGGCGCGGGCCTATTGGCAGGCCGGCGTGCGCCACATCGTGGCGCTGAGGGGCGATCCGCCGGCGGGCGTCGGCGCGCGCTACGAGCCGCATCCAGGGGGCTATGCCAATGCGGCTGCGCTGGTCGCAGGCATCGCGAGCATCGGCGCCTTCGAGATCTCGGTGGCCGGATATCCGGAAAAGCACCCGGAAAGCCCCTCGGTCGCGCACGATCTCGATAACCTGAAGGCCAAGGTGGATGCGGGCGCGTCCCGCGTCATCACGCAATTCTTCTTCGACAACACCCAGTATCTGCGCTTCGTCGAAAACGCCCGTGCCCATGGCATCTGGTGCCCGATCGTGCCGGGCATCGTGCCCATTCACAATTTCAAGCAGGTCGCCGGATTTGCCGCGAAAACGGGAGCGAGCATTCCGGCCTGGCTTGCCCGGCGCTTCGATGGGCTCGACGATGATCCGGCGACGACCCATCTGGTCGCGGCGGCCGTTGCGGCCGAGCAGGTGATGGATCTGGTCGACCAGGGCATCCGCCAATTCCATTTCTATACTTTGAACCGCGCGGACCTCGTGTTCGCCATCTGTCATCTTCTGGGGCTTCGGCCGCGTACGGCGGCGGTGCAGCAGGCGGTCAGCGCATGAGCAAACGACAAAAGAGAATTGCGGCGCTCCAGGCCGCTGCGGCCGAGCGCATCCTCATCATCGACGGTGCGATGGGCACGATGATCCAGCAGCACAAGCTGGGCGAGGCGGACTATCGCGGCAAGCGGTTCGCCAATCACCATCGTGACGTGAAGGGCAACAACGACCTGCTGGTCCTCACGCAGCCCAGCATCATTCTCGACATCCACAATCAATATCTCGCTGCCGGCGCCGATATCATCGAAACGAATACGTTCAACGCCCAGCGCATTTCGCTTGCGGATTACGGCATGGAAGGGCTGGCGTATGAAATCAACGTTGCGGCAGCTCAGCTCGCGCGCGAGGCGGCCGATATGTGGACGTTGAAAACGCCGAACCGCCCGCGTTTCGTTGCGGGTGCCGTTGGCCCGACCAACCGCACGGCATCCATTTCACCCGACGTGAACAATCCGGGATACCGCAATATCACCTTCGACGAGTTGCGCGAGGCTTACGCAGAGCAGGTCAGGGGCCTGATCAAGGGTGGCGTCGACATCATCCTGATCGAGACCATTTTCGACACGCTGAATGCCAAGGCGGCAGGATTTGCCACGCTTGAAGTGTTCGACGAGGTGGGCTTCTCGCTGCCGATCATGATCTCGGGCACGATTACAGATCGCTCGGGCCGCACGCTTTCCGGGCAGACGACCGAGGCATTCTGGTATTCGATGCGCCATCTCAAGCCATTCGCGGTCGGCCTGAACTGCGCGCTGGGGGCCGAGGCGATGCGGCCTTATCTGGCCGAGCTCGCGGCTGTGGCCGATACGCTGATCTCCGCCTATCCCAACGCTGGGTTGCCCAATGCGATGGGCGAGTACGACGAGACGCCGGACGAGATGGCCTACCAGATCGAGTCCTGGGCCCGCGACAGCCTCCTCAACATCGTCGGCGGCTGCTGCGGCTCGACGCCGGAGCACATCAGGCACGTCCGCGAGCACGTCGAGAAATACCCGCCGCGGAAAGTGCCAAAGCTCGAGCCGCGAATGCGCCTGTCGGGCCTCGAGCCGTTTGTGCACGGGTGAGCGGATGGAAGCCATCCGCGTGGA
>DASVDU010000252.1:0-2175 GCA_036380915.1 Hyphomicrobiaceae bacterium
TCGATCGTGCCAAGCTTGAGGGCGGTATAGATTTCGCCTGCATTCATCGACACCGGAGAGCCGCCCATCGTTGAGTGGAAAATGGCCTGCGGCCCGCCGGCACGCATCTTCTTGCCCGCCAAGTCCTCCAGCCGGTCCACGCGGAACTTGGTGAACATGGCATTCGGGCCCTGATTTGTCCAGCCGACCCAATGCAGATTGCGCTCGTGTGCGGCTTCCTGGACCAGCTCGCCGATCCGGTACTTCGGATCACCCCACATGACCTTCCAGGCCTCTTCGGAGTTGGCGGCCCCCAACGGGAGACCATAGGCCAGCGAGCCTTCGGGCATCTCGCCGCCGTAGACGGTGGCCCAGCCGGCGTAACCGTCCGTCTGACCAGCTGCAGCGGCGGCAAACGCCTCGGAAGCGCTCGTCAGCGCGCCCGCGGGCTCGACACGGATCTTCACCGTGCCTTTGGTGGCTTCCTCTACCGCTTTCACCCAGGGAATGAGCCCTTTGTCCCATCCGGCATCGGTCTGGTCGAATGCTGGCTGAAACACCCACTCCGTCACTTTGTCCGGCGGTCCGTCCTGGGCGAGCGCAATCACACCGGATAACGCCAGAGCTCCAACGGAAAATACTGTCGTTCTGAAGAGATTTGCTGCCTTGTTCACGAGACCATTCCTCCCTAGCTCGTCGAATTTGCGAATGTCGAATTTGCGAATATTGTTCTGCCGGCCCTTTTCCTTTCTTCCTCGTCCTCACTCTGCCGCTTGCTCACCGCTGAAGATCGTCCGAACGTTGCGGACGAGTTGCTTCACGACCAGGAGCAGCACGACCGCGGCGGCCAATGGAATGACTGATTTGATTGGATAAATAGGAATCCGCACCGCTGTCGGCGTGACCTGATTGAACTTGATGGACAGGAGCGCCGCATCGATCCCCTTCCAGATCAGGACAGAGAGAAAGAGGATCGCAAAAGGCGCCGTCAGAACGTCCAGCACCGCCTTATTCCGCGTCGACACACTGGCATAGAAGACGTCGAGCTTGACGAAGGCATCGTGCTTCAGCGCGTACGCCCCGCCGGTACAGGCGATCAGCACCATGGCGGCCTGGAGCGTCGTTCCGATCCACAGGGAGGGGGCGTTCAGGGCGTAGCGGAGAAAAACATCCGTCACGCCAAATATCATGCAGTACAAGATCAGAAGCCAGCCGATCCTGCCCATGACCTCGGTAATGGCGTCGATCAGCTTCTCCAATCCGCGCCATAGCTTCATGGGCCGCTGGCTCCTCCCTTATGAGCGGGACATCATATCTTGAAAATTATGGTGCGGGCCACTGCTGCCTGTCAACGCCCAGCATGAGCTGCCAAACCGGCAACGTGCTTGACTCACTTTGGATTCTCTCCTCTGTCGATTGGCGAGCACCCCTCGACAGCAGGACGGAAGCGCTCAGCCGCTTGGCTCGTACTTTGCCGGGAGACGATCCGGGAGCTCGCACAAGCGCATGAGGCCGGCCAGCAGCCAGTCCAACGACCTGGAGAGCAGCAGTGCTCCGTCCGTAGTGAAATCCGCCAATGCCAGCTCATGCGCGGCTGCAGGCAAGCAGCTTCGCCCAGGTCGCGGCGCCCTTGGCCGTCATGCGAACATCAGCGATGATGCCGCCGACATCACCGGCCAGCCGTCAGCGCCTCTGGCGGGGCTGACGATGGCTGGCTGAGAGGAGCTTTCAGATGCAGTACGAGGATATTCTTTACGAGGCCGCCGACGGTATCGCCCGCATCACCATCAATCGCCCGAACGTCATGAACGCTTTCCGCGGGAAGACCTGCGAAGAACTCATTCACGCGTTCAACCGCGCGGGCTGGGACTCGTCTATCGGCGTCATAGTACTTGCCGGCGCCGGCGACAGAGCATTCTGCACCGGCGGCGATCAGTCAGCTCATGATGGCAAGTATGATGGCCGCGGCATGATCGGGCTGCCGGTCAAAGAGCTGCAGACCCTGATTCGCGATGTGCCGAAGCCAGTCATTGCGCGCGTGCAAGGCTATGCCATCGGCGGCGGAAACGTGCTCGCCACGATATGCGATTTCACCATTGCCTCCGAAAAAGCGATTTTCGGACAGGTTGGCCCGAAAGTCGGCTCGGTCGATCCGGGATTCGGGACGGCATATCTGGCCCGTATCGTCGGTGAGAA
>DASVDU010000253.1:0-13173 GCA_036380915.1 Hyphomicrobiaceae bacterium
GGCCGTGAAGCTGTCAGCATCGAACCAAACGTCTTCGCCCGCCTCACCTTGGCCATAGTAGATTTGCGGATCGATCTGCCCGAAAAGAAAATACGCTGCTGCAAGGGCAAATGCTCCCAGGGTAACCGCAATAGAAATATCGGACCGGCGGCAATGCATTCGTTAGGACAGATGAAGAGTTGGGCGGACGAATGACTATGACGACCGCCTGTACGGCAGTCGCGTGAGCGCAGGAAAAGCGAGCGGCGGCCAACTCAGGCGCATCGAACCAGGAAGCGCCTACTCTTCGAATGTCAGCATGGTAGTTGATTGCGATCTGCTCCGCCATGTCGGAAGGCCGTTTTTCGACAGTTAAAAGGATCATCTCTTTGTTTAGTCGAGAAACCGGCCAACACTCCGATATGCGCAATGAACGTACCAAAGCTGGTGCTGGCCGGCGAAATTGGCCTGCCTAGCGGCGGTTCGCAGCTATTCACGTTGCGGTGATCAGGCGTCTTGCTGACCGGAAACTTCGTGCGCTTTCCGGGGTGGCCGGGGCATTGACTGGATTGTCGCCTGGCCTTATTAACTAACCAGTTGGTCACTCTGAGGGCGCGTCGTGCGAGCAGGTTCCGAGGTGCGGGTGGCTGTCGATGTCGGCGGCACGTTCACCGACATTGCTTTGATGGCCGACAATGGCGTGCTGCATGAGAGCAAGATCTCGACGACGCCGGATGATCCCAGCATTGCGGTCGTCGATGGGCTCATCGCGCTGCTCGATGAGCTGAAGATCGCACCCTCCGCCGTCGCCGAAGTGCTGCACGGCACGACCGTCGGGTCGAATACGATCCTGCAGCGCAAGGGCGCGCGAACCGGGCTCATCACGACACGCGGATTCCGCGATGTGCTGGAGATCGGGCGCATCCGCATGCCCGATATGTTCGATCTGACCTGGGACAAGCCCAAGCCGCTGGTGCCCCGCCGGCACCGGCTGGAGGTGACCGAACGGATCGCGGCCGACGGATCGGTCATTGAGCCTCTCTCGGAGGGGGACGTGATCTCCGCAGCCGAAGCGCTTCTGGCCGATGGCGTAGAGGCGATCGCGATCTGCTTTCTCAACAGCTATCGCAATCCCGCCCACGAGCAGCAGGCCGAGGCGATCCTGAAGGCTCGCTTCCCTGATCTCGCAGTGTCGGCCTCATACGCCGTGCTGCCGGAGATGAAGGAGTACGAGCGCACCAGCACGACGGTGGTGAACGCCTACTTGCTGGCGGCGATGCGCTCCTACCTCAGGCGGCTCGAGCAGCGGCTCGCGGCGGCGGGCATCGCGGCTCCGATACTGGTGATGACCTCCAACGGAGGGATGCTGCCTGCCGCCACCGCTGGCGACAAGCCGGTGATGGTGGTGGCCTCGGGCCCGGCTGGCGGTGTCATCGGCGCCGCCCGGCTGGGGGCTGCACTGAGCGAGACCGACATCATCGTCTTCGACATGGGTGGCACGACCGCCAAGGCCGTCATCATCGAGGACGGGCGGCCGAGCATGACGTCGGAGTACGAGTTCCGCGACGGCATGTCGACGTCGAGCCGCTTCATCAAAGCGGGCGGCTACATGCTGAAGGTGCCGGCGATCGATATTGCCGAGGTCGGCGCGGGTGGCGGGTCAATTGCGGGGATCGACGCCGGGGGCTTACTCAAGGTCGGCCCGGAATCGGCCGGCGCAGTGCCTGGTCCAGCCTGCTACAGCCTCGGCAACACGCGCCCGACCGTGACCGATGCCAACGTCGTTCTCGGAATGGTCAATCCGAAATCGCTTGCGGGAGGGCGCCTCGCGATCGACCGGCGACTGGCCGAGGAGGCGATACGGGAGCACGTGGCGAGGCCGCTCGGATTGTCCCTCGAAGACGCCGCGCATGGCATCCGGGCTGTCGCCAACGCGGCCATGGCGCGCGCGATCCGCGCCGTGACCGTCGAGCGCGGCCGCGATCCGCGGGACTTCACCATGATGGCGTTCGGCGGCAACGGCGGCAATCACGGTGTCGACGTGGCGCGGCAGCTCGGTGTACGCAAAATTATCATTCCTCCGTTTGCCGGAGTATTCAGCGCCGTGGGGATGCTGGCCGCCGATGTCGAGCATACGGCGCTTGCGACAGTGATGCGGCTCCTCGACACGATCACGCCGACCGAGCTCGGAGAGATCATGGACGGACTGGCCGCTGACGTTTCTGCTCGGCTCGCCGCCGAAGGCTATTCTGGAAACAAGGCCGAGCTCGCCTGGCAGGCCGAGGTGCGCCACGAGGGCCAAGCAACCGAGTTGCCAGTTCCTTTCGAAGCGACCGGCGACAGGTTTGCGCAAATCCGCGAGCGGTTCTTCGCCGAGTACTTCAAGACATACGGCTACCGGGACCAGACGCCGCTCGAGCTGGTCAAGGTCACCGTCGTCGGGCGCGGCCTGCGCCGAAACCGGCTCGACTTCAGCAACATGCGGATCGATCAGCGGCCGGGTGCGGCGCGTTCGGGCCATCGCCTCGTCTCGTTCACGCGCGGAGAGCCCGCCATCGAAACGGAGATCGTGCCGCGGGCGGCGGTGGGATCTGAGCCGCGGCGCGGGCCGCTGATCGTCGAGGAGTTCGACGCCACAATCGTGGTGCCGCCCGACACCAGCATCAGCCGGGACAGGACGGGCAACATTGTTCTCGAGATCGGAGGACAGGCATGAACGTCGATCCGATCACGTTTGCGGTCATCAAGAGCGGCCTTGATTCGATTGCCGACGACATGGCCTACACGGTCGTGCGCATCGCCCGCTCGGAGATCGTCAAGGATGTGATGGACTTTTCCGCCGCCATCTGCGCCGCCGACGGACAGATGGTCGCGCAGGCGAAGACGATTGCACAGCACCTGGGCGCCATCCCCCAAGCCATGGAGGCGGTCCTCGCCAAGTATGGCGACGACCTGCACGATGGCGACGTCGTCATCATGAACGACCCCTATCATGGCGGCATGCACCTGCCCGACATCTTCATGTTCGTGCCGCTGTTCTACGAGGGCCGTCGCCGCGCCTTCGCGGTCGTGATCTGCCATCACACGGACGTCGGCGGGCGCGTGCCGGGCTCCAATGCCTCCGATTCGACCGAGATCTACCAGGAAGGCCTGCGCCTGCCGCCGCTGAAGCTCTATGAGCGGGGCAAGCTCAACGAGACGCTCGAAACTTTGATCAAGATCAACGTTCGGGTGCCCGATCGTGTCTGGGGCGATCTCTCGGCCCAGTACGCTGCGGCCCAGGTCGGCAAGCGCGGACTCGACCGATTGTTCCATCGCTACGGCGCCGACGAGGTCGAGGCCTACATGCAGGAGCTGCTCGACTATGCGGAGCGGCTGACGCGGGCCGAGATCCGGCAGTGGCCGAAGGGCACCTATCGCTTCACGGACCACATCGACAACGATGGGTTCTCGGACAAGCCGATCCCCATCAGTGTCGCCATCACGGTACGCGACGACGGCACGCTGTTGGTCGACTACACGGGGTCCTCGCCGCAGGTCAAAGGGGCACTGAACTCTACGCTGAGCTTCACACATTCGCTCACGTATCTCAGCGTCCGCTGCGTGCTCGGCCGCGACGTGCCGAACAACGTCGGTGTGTTCCGCTGTCTCGAGATCAAGGTGCCGGAGGCATCGGTGCTGAACCCGGTGATGCCGGGGCCGTGTGCGGCGCGCGCGCTGACCGGCTACCGCGTGTTCGACACCATGCTGGGCGCCCTGGCGCAGATCGTGCCGGACCGGGTGCCTGCTGCCGGTGAGGGGGGCAACAGCGTCATCTGCATCAGCGGGCTGAGGCCGAACCGCAAGCCATTCATCATCGTCGACATGATCTGCGGCGCCTGGGGCGGACGGCCCGACAAGGACGGTCTCGAAGCCGTCACTAACGCCTCGCAGAACCTCTCCAACATGCCCGTCGAAGTCATGGAGGCGGAGCATCCCGTCCGGGTCGAGGAGTATGCCTTCGTGCCCGACAGTTGCGGGGCAGGGCACTGGCGCGGCGGCATCGGGCTGCGCCGCTCCTATCGCATCCTGGCGCCCGAGGCGCTGCTGCAAATGCGGACGGATCGCGTCGCGTTCCGGCCTTACGGCCTCGCCGGCGGCGAGCCGGGCGGGCCGTCGCGGAACTCGATCGAGATCGATGGTGAGGTGAAGCCGTTGCCTGGCAAGGTTACCATGACCGTGCCGCAAGGCGCGGTGATCGTCCACGATCAGGCCGGAGGCGGCGGGTTCGGCAATCCGTTTACGCGCGATCCTGAATTGGTGCTCGAGGACGTCAAGGACGGCAAGATCACCGCGGAATTTGCTCGCGACCGACATGGCGTGGTGATCACCGCCGGTCGCCTCGATCTGGAAGCGACGCAGCGCCTGCGTCAAGAAAGGGTTGCATGACACGCGGCCGGGCCCACTCCATGAATGCCAGTGTAGAGCTGCAGCCGAAGCGGCCGGTCAAGGCCACGCGTAGCGCGGAGGCCAGCCGCGCGAAGATCCTGGATGCGGCCCGCTACGAGTTCGTCACCCATGGACTCAGTGGGGCCCGCGTCGACCGGATTGCCGAACGAGCGGGCGTCAATAAGAACCTGATCTATCATTACTTCGGCAGCAAGGACGACCTCTACCTCCGAATTCTGGAAGAGATCTACAGCGACCTCAGAGCGAGCCAGCGTGATCTGCAGGTGCGCGACCTGCCGCCTATCGAGGGTATGCGCTGCCTCGTCGGTCGCACCTTCGATCACTTCGTTGCCACGCCCGCGCTCATCCGCTTGATGAGCATCGAGAACATCCACTATGCGCGCTATCTGAAGCGCTCCAAGCTGGTGAAGCCGCTTTACACGCCCTTGCTCGACACCATCGAACACCTACTGGCCAGAGGGCAGGCCGACGGTGTTTTCCGGCGCGATGTCGATGCTGTTGACCTTTATATTTCCATCTCGGGTCTGGCCTACTTCTATCTGTCGAACCGGCACACCCTATCCTGGATCTTCGACCAGCAGTTCGATTCACCGAAGCGCCTGGCACAGCGCCGTGCGCACATCGTGGACATGGTGCTTGGATATCTCCAGCATAAGGGATCAGTCGTTGACGAGGCGATCGCGGCGTCGCGAGACCAAACCTCGCCTCACGCGAAATCAACTGCAGAACGGTAAACACCGAAGATCAGGGAGGATGGAAGATGAGACGGCGTGAACTTCTCGCATTGGCGGCGGCAGGTGCTATCGCCTTGGCCTCGCCAGTCGGGGCGAATGCACAGGAAAAGCTGACGGTCCGGCTCGATTTCTCGCCATGGGGCGTGCAGGCCGGGATGCATCTTGCCAAGGAAAAGGGCTGGTTTGCGGCCGAAGGGCTCGACGTCGAAATCCAGGACGGTCGGGGATCGGGCAATACCGTCCAGCTCGTCAACGCTGGGCAGGTGGATGTCGGTCAGGTCCAGGTCGGGCTCGTCGCCAGCGCGCGCGAGCAGGGCGGCAAAATCAAGTCGATCTTCAATTTCCAGCGCAAAACAGATCTTTGCATCCTGGTCGATCGTGATTCACCGATCAAAACCGTAGCCGACCTGAAGGGTAAGACCGTCGTCGTATTCGCCGCCAGCCCGTGGGCGCCGTTCATCGATCTCTATCTGAAATCGGGCGGCATGGACCGGGAAACCGTAAAGGTCGAGTTCGTCGATCCGGCGGCATTGTGGGGCACCTATACGGCAAGGCGCGCTGATGGTCTCATGTCGACGGTCGGCTCGGCGCTGCCCGTCGCGGAGAAGCCTCGGCCCTCCAAATGTCTGCTGGCATCCGACGCCGGCATCGGATTCCCGGCTTATGGGCTCGTCGCCCACGAGGACACCATTGCGTCGAAGCGCGATGCCCTCAAGAAGCTGATCAAGATCCAACAGCGGGCCTGGGAGCATCTGCGCACCAACATCGACGATGGCGTGAAGGCCATGATTGCGCAGCGTCCGGATGCAAAGCTCGATCCGGAAGTGCTCGCTGGTCAGATCAAGCTGACGATCGAGTACTTCGACACGCCGGCCACCGCGGGTAAGCCGATCGGTTGGCAGGCCAAGGCCGACTGGGAACAGGCCTTGAAATCCATGGAGCAGGCCGGCGTGGTCAAGCCGGGTTGGAATGTCGACGACTACTTCACGAACGACCTCATCGAATAGCCGAAAATGGCTGCCGCTGCAGAGGCTTATGTCACCATGTCGCGTGTTGGGAAGGTCTATCCTTCCCAACAGGGCGATGTCGTCGCTTTGACCGATTTCGATCTCGAGATCCGGCGAGGTGAGTTTCTGAGCATCGTGGGGCCGTCAGGCTGCGGTAAGAGCACATTGCTGAAGTGTGTGGCGGGCCTGGAGCCTGTCAGCGCAGGAACGATGGCGGTCAATGGTCAGCCGGTACAGGGGCCGCCAGATCAGCTCGGCGTCGTCTTCCAGCGCGACGTGTTGCTCGATTGGCGCACGATCCTCGACAATGTGCTGATCTCTGCCGAATTCCTCGGCCGCAGGCGGGCCGATCTCAAGGCCCGGGCCATCGAGCTGCTGCAGCGTTTCGGGTTGGGTGGCTTCGAGGACCGGCACCCCTGGGAGCTCTCGGGGGGCATGCGTCAGCGAGCGGCCATCTGCCGTGCGCTGCTGTGCGATCCCGAGCTGCTCCTCATGGACGAGCCGTTTGGCGCGCTCGACGCCATGACGCGCGACGATCTCAACGTCGAGCTGACGCGCATTTGGCAAGATAGCAGGAAGACGGTGCTGTTCATCACCCATAGCATCGTCGAAGCGGTCTATCTTTCCGATCGCGTCGTTATGATGTCGCGCGCGCCGGGGCGTATTGTCGACATCATCGACATCGACATCCCCCGCCCCCGCCCGCTTTCTGTCCGGGAGTCGAAACGGTTCGGAGAGCTGACGAGCAAAATCCGTCACCATTTCGCAGAGCTTGGGATCGTAAAGGAATGAAGCGCGGCATCGGTGACTGGTTCAAAACAGAAAGTCGCACGCGCGATGTTTTGCTTGTGCTGGCCGCATCCATCGCCATTTGGGAGCTGGGTGTTCAGGTTCTGGCGCCGTCGCCGCTGATCCTGCCCGCTCCATCAGCCATCGCCCGCGAGTTCATGACCACGCCGGGCATTTTCATCCGCCATCTGGGCTTCACGCTGGCCGTAACGGTCGCGGGTTTCCTGCTGGCGCTGGTCATGGGTGTGGCGCTGGCCGTGGGCATCGTCTACTCGCGCTTTCTGGAACGGACGGTCTACACGCTGCTGGTCGCCCTCAACAGCATTCCGAAAGTGGCGCTGGCGCCGCTGTTCGTCATCTGGCTTGGCACCGGCACTGAGCCGAAGCTGGCCGTGGCCGTGATGCTGGCGATTTTCCCGATCGTGATCGATACGGTGCTCGGCCTGCGCTCTGTCGATCCCGATATGCTGAACCTCGCCCGCGCCTCCCGCGCTTCGGCTTGGCAGATCCTGTTCAAGATCCGCTTTCCGTGTGCCTTGCCCAGTCTCTTTGCCGGAATGAAGGTTGCTGTCTCGTTCGCGCTGGTCGGCGCTATCGTCGGCGAGTTCGTAGCGGGCGGGCGTGGACTGGGCTTCCAGATCCTCGTCGCGCAAGGCCAGTTCGACACCCCGCGCGTATTCGTGTCATTGCTGTTGCTGGGTATAATGGGGACGATCCTGTTCTATGCGGTCGATTTTGCCGAGCGTGTTTGCCTGCCCTGGCACGTTTCCCAGCGAACGCAGCTTGCCAGGCTCGACCATTGAGCTCTTGGTGACTTGCGCATCAGTGGAGGCCTCCCTGGGATAGCGCTCCCGGCGAATCATGAATACCTCTCTTCTCGGCTTGGACATATCCTTCCGCCAAGTCGCGGAGCTTGTCTGGATTTGACGCAGTTTCGGCATCGCCGGGCGCGGTTGCCCAAAGGTCGTCTCGGTCTTTGCGAAGGCCCAGATTGGAAATCGATCTGACTTGGTCAGCCGCTGCTCCTGAGGCCCGCGGCTATCCCGTTGATCGTCAGGTGAATTGCTTCGACCGTGCTATCGCTTTTGTCACCGCTTCTATAGCGCCGCAGCAGCTCGACCTGCATGTGGTTGAGCGGATCGAGATAAGGAACTCTTTGCCGAAGAGACAGCCTCAGCGTGGGATTGCTCTCGAGGAGCACCTTCTGACCGGTGATGGCGAACAGAGCGTCTGTGGTATCCTGCAATTCTGAACGAACTTTTGAGAATACGAGACTGCGTAGCCGAGCATCGTCGACCAGAGAGGCATAGCGCGATGCGACTGCGATATCGGTTTTCGCGAGGACCATATCCAATCTCGACAGCAGCGTCCTGAAGAACGGCCAATTCCCGTTCATCGACTGGAGCAACTGGAGGCCCGATTTGGGATGACGGGCAAGCCAAGCCTTGACAGCGCCACCGAATCCATACCAGCCGGGCAGCATCAGCCGGCACTGCGCCCAGCTGAACACCCACGGGATGGCCCGCAGATCCTCGATGCGATGCGAAGGTTTGCGAGAGGCGGGCCGGCTGCCGATGTTCAGGCTGGAGATCTCGTCCACCACCGTCGATTCCCGGAAATAGCGTTCGAAACCTTCGGTTTCGTAGACAAGCTCTCGATAGGCGCGAAAAGCCTCACCAGAAAGCTGCTCCATGGCATCCGTGTATTCCGGTGGCGGAGGCCCGCTGTCCGGAGGAACTAATGTCGCCTTCAATGTCGCGGCGGCCAGAATTTCAAGATTCCGTCGACCGACTTCGGGATTGGAGTACTTGCTTGCGATCACCTCTCCCTGCTCCGTGAGGCGGATCGTCCCCTGAACGGCCCCGGGGGGCTGGGCGAGAATGGCATCGTATGCTGGGCCGCCGCCCCGGCCGATGGAGCCGCCTCGGCCGTGAAAAAAACGAAGGTGTACCTTGTGGCGACGGAAGACATCGACGAGTGCGACTTCGGCCTTGTAGAGCTCCCACGCCGACGTCAAAAAGCCCCCGTCCTTGTTGCTGTCCGAATAGCCGATCATCACTTCCTGGGACTGGCCGCGGCTGTCGACCAGACGCCTATAGGCGGGCAGGGATAGAAGCTCGTCCATGATATGGCTGCAGTTGCGCAGATCCGCGATGGTCTCGAACAGGGGCACGATCCCGACATCGAGAGACGGCTCGAGCGGGCGCAGCAGACCGACCTGCGCGAGCAGGAGAGCGACTTCGAGCACATCGGAAATGCCGCTCGTCATCGAAATGACGTAGTTGGGCACCGAAGCCGGACCGTAACGCCTATGCGCTTCCGCCGCGGCTTGCAATATTTGCAGCTCCCTCGTTGTTTCGGGCGTATAGGGCTGAGCGGACGATACAAGTGGCTCGGCTGCTTCGAGCTGCTCCAGGAGAAGCCGAACACGCTGATCTTCATCGAGCCGCGAATAGCCGGTGCCGGGGCGGGCCCGCTCGAAAAGCTCGGCGACCGTGCGCTCATGCTCAGCCGAGTGCTGGCGCAAATCGATGCCGGCAAGGTGAAAGCGAAACACATCGACCGCACGCCGCAGGTCACGCAGCCGCCCCTGTGCGAGCAGCCCAGAACGATGCTCCGACAACGACTGCTCGAGAACATCGAGATCTCTGCGGAGCTCGCTTGCGTCGTCGTAAGGCGGTGCTTCTCCCACGGGACGGTAGGGGGCCTGAAATCCATTGAGGTCCGATGCCGTTGCCGCCAGCCTGGCATACATGCCCGATATGGCTCGTCGATAGGGCTCGTTGCGGCGGTGAGGCGAGGGATCCGGCGATCTCTCAGCGAGGGCCCGCAATTCCTCGGATACGCCCGCGAGCCGTTGATCAAGCGAAAGCTCGGATCCGAGCCGATGCAGCTCCTCGAGGTAAAAGCGGAAGGCAACATTGCTCTGCAGTCTCAGAGCTTCTCGTAAAACCGCTCCGGTAGCGAATGGATTGCCGTCCCGGTCGCCTCCGATCCAGCTGCCTATTCTCAAGAAAGACGGGAGCCAACTGATGCGGCAATTGGGATACGCTGCCGCAAGCGCGTCCTCCAGAGCAGTGTAGACGCGCGGGATCTCTCGCAGGAATGTGCTGTCGAAATAGGAAAGCGCGTTTAAAACCTCGTCCCGGATCGAAAGCGGCACATCCCGCAGCAGGCTCGTGTACCACAAGGTCAAAATCTGCCTGCGGAAGGCTTCTTCGCGGCGTTGCTCCTCCTCGGGTGTCGCCAGCATACAATCGCGTTGGACCAGCAGCTGCCCAATTCTCATTTCGTTATCGATTATGCTTTTACGGCGAACTTCCGTCGGGTGTGCCGTCAGCACCGGCTCAACGAGAGCCCGTTCGAAAAAGGCGCACACCTCCGAGTGCGGGCAGCCAGCCGCCGCGCAATCCACGAGCGCCTTCGCCATCGTCCCCTCGGCTTGCGGTGAACCGGCGAGCGCCTCGGCTCGCCAACGGCTGATCTGGTTATGATCCTCGGCGATATTGGCGAGGTGGAGAAAATAGGTGTATGCACGAATGACCTGCTTTGCATTCCGTTGCGTCAAGCCATTCAACGTTTCGAAAAGGTCGCGCTGTGCGGCCTCGTCCTCGGTGCGATGAAATTGGATTGAGGTTCGTCGAATGTGTTCAATGACGTCGAAAACCGACTGCCCTTCCTGATCACGCACCGTGTCTCCTAGAATGCGGCCAAGGATACGGATGTCTTCACGCAGTGAACGATCCATTTGAGAGATATCGGCGTGGCGATGATTCGATGTCATGGCCCTTCGGAGGTAATCAATGGCATTGATTGCACGTTATGCAGTGCTGCGACCAACAACTCCGCCATCTGGCACGTGACCGGCCCCGCGCCATGTCTCGATTTGTGCGCGGCAGGAGAAGCCATCCGCTGGACGGCTCAGATCAGCCGATTGCATTCGGTCGAACCAGGGTGCACGCTGCATCGTTCCCATCCAACTTGCCGCAATGGGTCACAACGGGCCGGCACCACGGCAATCGTTTCTGTCTGGCAGAAGCTAGACTCCGCGACCGACGACAATCGATCTGCGGATGCTGGTCCGCTGCTGCTTGCTCGACCAGGGCTTGTAACACGTCGGCAGCGTGCAAGCGGCGGCTCGCTCTGGGTATCCAAATGCGGCCTTTAGGATCTAACGTGACTGCACTTCGCGCAAGCGAGCGCCCTACCGTTCATTGAAACCCGATTGGAACCGAGGTCGATGGGGGAGGGCATTCGTTCAATCTTCACGCCTGAGCTTGCTGCGCTGGCGGGCAGGACCGTGGAATTCACGCAGATTGTAGGCCGTGCCAACCAGGGCAAGATGCGAAAGCGCCTGCGGGAAGTTACCGAGAAAGCGACCGTTCTCCGGATCATACTCTTCCGGGAGAAGTCCAACGTCGTTACGGATTTCGAGTAGGCGCTCGAAAATGTCGGTGGCCTCCGCCCATTTGCCTTGAAGGATGAGATTGTCCGCGAACCAGAAGGTGCAAGCGAGGAACACGCCCTCTCCAGGCGGCAATCCGTCTTGCGGCTCGCGTGCATCGTAGCGGCGAATGAAGCCATTATGCATCAAATGTTTGCCGATCGCATCGACCGTTCCGACGATCCGCGCGTCGTCGGCAGGCAGAAAACCGACAAGCGGAAGCATGAGAGCCGATGCGTCGAGCTGGCGGGATTCATACGATTGGACGAATGCGCCCACGTCGGAATTGTACCCCCTGCTGCAGATTTCAGCGTGCAGTGAATCGCGTATCGCGCGCCAGCGCTCGAGTGGCCCGTCCAGGCCATAATGCTCAACCGCCGAGACAGCGCGATCGAAAGCAACCCAGATCATCACCTTCGAGTGAGTGAAATGCTGGGCCGGTGCACGGATCTCCCATATGCCTCGATCCGGCACATCTCTGAGAGTTTCAAGGTAAACGAGTAGAGCCTTCTGCAACGACCAGCTTGCTGCGCTCGGGGCAAGTCGCGATCGACGACCGTGGTGCAAAGCATCGAGCACCTCACCGAAGGAATCGAGCTGAAGCTGTGCGAAGGCGGCGTTCCCGACGCGTACCGGCCGGGAATTCTCGTAGCCGGGCAGCCAGGGCATTTCCCATTCGTCCAACCACCGGTCGCCAGAAACGCTGTACACGGGCTGCAATTGTTGCGGCAGGCCGGCAACAGCACGCGTCAGCCACGATCGCCAGGCCTCGGCCTCTTCCCGATATCCGGCCTGCAGCAAGGTCAATAGAACCATGCTGGCGTCGCGTAGCCAGCTATAGCGATAGTCCCAATTGCGCACTCCGCCTGGTTCCTCAGGCAAGGAGGTGGTCGGCGCGGCGACAATTCCTCCTGTAGGATGATGCGTCAGTGCCTTGAGCACGATCAGAGATCGAATGACTGCCGGACGGTATGGTCCGTCATAGCGACACTTCGAGGCCCAGTCCGTCCAGTACTGCTCAGTGTCGATCAACGCGGCCCTGGCATCGAAAGCGGCCGGGGCGGGCAGATGGGATGGACCGTGGGACAAGATGAATGGAATTTCCTCGCCCGCCTTTACGGCGAACTCCGCCACCGTCGTGAAATTTTCACCATGGTGCTCTACCGGACACCTCAGAACGAGCTGATGGGAGCCGCCGACGGCGAGGAGGTCGCCATCCCCTCTCGTGACCCAGGGCACGAGCCGCCCGTAATCGAAGCGGATCACGAGATCCATGCGCAGCTCGACCTGTCCCTCGAGCCCTGATACGATGCGCACGACGCTCGAGTTGCCCTCGGCCATGGGCATGAAGTCCGTAATCCGCACGATCCCTGTTTCAGTCTCGAAGTCAGTATCGAGGATCAGCGTGTCTCCCCGATAGCCTCGGCGGCTCACGCTCGTTGGACGTTTGGGCCCTATCCGCCAATGCCCGTGATCGGAGGTGCCAAGCAGAGCGGCAAAACAGGCGGGAGAGTCGAACCTCGGCACGCAGAGCCAGTCGATCGAGCCATTCCTGCCAACCAGTGCCGCCGTGCGACAGTCACCGATGAGAGCATAATCCTCAATGGCTAGGGCCATGGCTATCACCCGGATGGTTTCGAATACTGCAATTTGCTGCCGATCAGAAAACAACGCCAGAGCCATCTACTGAACTCACGGGGGCCGGTGAGGCGCGGCGTCGCGGAGCTCGAGATGGAGCCCAAACCTTTCGAACCAGTGGAAAGGATCCTAG
>DASVDU010000254.1:0-11123 GCA_036380915.1 Hyphomicrobiaceae bacterium
GATTTCATCCTGCGCCAGCCGCAGGGCTACGCCACCCTGGTGGGCGAGCGCGGCGTCAATTTGAGTGGCGGGGAGCGCCAGCGGCTGGCGATTGCCCGTGCGCTTCTTAAAAATCCGCCGATCCTGATCCTCGATGAGGCGACCTCTGCTCTGGACGCGGCGACCGAAGCCCGCATCCAGAAGGCGCTGGATGCGCTGATGCAGAACCGCACCACCTTCATCATCGCGCACCGGCTCGCCACCGTGCGCGGCGCCGATCAGATCCTGGTGCTAAACCAGGGCCGTCTGGTCGAGCGCGGCAGTTTCGACGAACTCGTCGCCCAGAACGGCCTGTTCGCCAATCTGGTGCGCACGCAATTCGCCGGCGCCCATTGATGAGCTTTAGCGGGTCTATTCAAGTTAAGCCCGGAAATCCCCGGCGCGGTAGAGGGCGGTTGCCCGGAGCGGCATGCTGCTGGCACGGGCCTGCCCGTTGAATGCGGAATTGTGCGGCTCCGAATCGAACGGGCTGCCGCGGCAGCCCTCGCCAGATCAAGCGACTCTGTCGCTGCTCGGCGCTCACAACAGCAGGCGCAGGCCAGAAAGCGCTGGCCTCTCGGCGCCCCGATCTGACCGCCGACGGGATGTTTGCGCAAAGCCGGGAACGGGCCTCAATGCCACGAATGTCTCGTCGGCAGGCGAGCTGGAACCATGCCAGATTAGGCGCGGCTTCCCGTCGGCCGCCACCCGCGGGCGCCATTCCATCTGCAGGTATGTGGCGGATCCGCTTTCGAAACGAGCAGATGCTATTTCCGCTTTGCTTTGGCGGCCGGCCGCCGCTTCCGGATAGGGAGGGGGGAACTCGTGGCACCCATGACTTCGTCCGGAAATCCGAAACTCACGGTGCGCTTGAGGATTTCAAGCATCGTCGAGTTTGACGTCCTTATGATCCCCGGGATCCGCGACAGGCGATGCGTGATGAAATCGACGAGATCCTCGTTCGAGCGGAACACGGCACCGGCATAGACATCGTATGATCCCGACATGATCCCGACGAGGTGGACCTCGGGTTCCTTGGCTATCCGCTCCGCCACCGTCCGGATCTTCGATTGCTCGACTTGGAGTTCGAGCATGGACCAGACCTGAAATCCGAATCGTAGCGGATTTGTGATCAGCGCAAAGTCGACCACATCGTTCTCCAACAGCCTGTTGAGGCGGTGCCGGATTGTCGATTCATTCATTTTCAGGGTTTTTGCGATCTGCGCAACCGAAGACCGCGCATCCTTGAGCAGGCATTTCATGATCGCGTGATCGAGTGCGTCGAGCTTGAGAGAGGTATTGGGAGACATGAGTCAACCTAGCCAGTGGGGCGGATTGTGAAGGGAGGCCATGCAATCTTGCGCGTAAGGCGCGCCCATATAATCCAGGTTTGCACAAATATCACCACGGTTGCTTCCGGAATCGGCAGAAAATACCGGCATATGATTAAGACTTACTCTGATCGGCTTGTCGTTCGTGAGCGGATGATCGGTATATTTAGCATTAATAATCATAATATACAATTATAATTGCGGATTCCGCAAAATATAAACGGTATTATAGCGTTTTTCGTAATTGACTCGCATTACGAAAGCAGCAATGCTGGCCGCGAATTGATATTGAGGTATCCGATGAATCCCATCGATCTTGTCGACCTGTTCCGGCGCGAGCTCGCACTCTGCAAGGTGCAGGGCCAGAAAGTGGCCGTCCTCACTGGTCCTCGAAGCAGGTCCGATTATGCCGCCGCCCTCATGGCCGCCGGCCAGCAACTGGGTGCCGAGGTGTTTCGGATCGACCTGCCGGCCCAGGTGAATGCGACGGACGGCGTGCCGACGACAGCGCAGGGGGCGCTATGGGGACGTACCCCCCTTACCGGCCACCGCGTCGGGGTCGAGTTGCTGAAGATGGCCGATATCGTGGTGGATCTGATCGGCCTGTTGCATTCGCCGGAACAGCTTGAGGTTCAGCGTGCGGGCACGAGAGTGCTGATGATCGTGGAGCCGCCCGACGTCCTGAGCCGGATGTTCCCGAGGCCGAACCTGCGTGCGCGTGTCGAGGCGGGCGGAAAGCGGCTGGCTAAGGCCGATACCCTGCGGGTTGCCAACCCTGCCGGCACCGACATCACCTACAAGCTGGGGCAGTACTCGAGAACGCCCATCCTGCAATACGGCTACACCGATGAGCCCGGCCGCTGGGACCATTTCCCCGGCGGGTTCGTCTATACATGGCCGAACGAGGGGGAAGCCAACGGCACCATCGTGCTGCGCGAGGGCGATATCATCTTTCCCTTCAAGGAATATGTCCGCAGCAACATCCATATCGACGTGAAGGATGGCGCCATATGGAGCATCCGCGGCGGCTTTGATGCCGATCACCTGAAGCATTTCATGGATAGCTGGAAGGACCCGGATGCCTATGCCATGGCGCATATCGGCTGGGGCCTCGACGAGATGGCGCTTTGGAATGCGATCTCCCTGATGAACAAGGAAACCGCCATCGGTCAGGACGGCAGGGCCTTCTACGGCAACGTCCTTTGGAGCACGGGCCCGAATACGGATGTCGGAGGCTCCCGCGACACGCCGGCCCATCTGGACATCGCCATGCGCGGTGCGGACCTGTTCCTCGACAACGAGCCGATCGTCCTGGCCGGCGAGGTGGTGCCGGAAGACATGCGTGCATGAGGCCGCCAGGAAAAGGCTCGGTCCGCGCAGAGTTGGAAAGACTGTAGGCTAGGAGAAGAATGGTGTTTCCCGTAGATCGTCCGCTGCACAAGCTGAAGGAAACGCATTATCTGGACAACCGTATCTTTACGGACCAGGCGATCTTCGAAGAAGAACAGCGCAAGATATTCGAAAAGGTATGGTGCTTCGTCTGTCATGAAAGCGAAGTGGCCGAACCTGGCGACTACCGGGCGGTCACGGTCGGAAGGCATCCCCTCATCATTGTCAGGGACCGGACGCGGAAGCTGCGCGCTCTGCATAACACCTGCCCGCATCGGGGGCAGAGGATCGTCCAGAAGGAATCGGGCAATGTCAGATCCTTCCAGTGTTTCTATCATCTTTGGAATTTCGGGCTGGATGGCACGCTGCGTCAGGTGACCCGTCCATCGGGCTACGAGAATACCGGGTTCGAGCTCAAGGATTTCTGCCTGCCCGAGGTCAGGGTGGATAGCCTCTGCGGCCTCATCTTCGTGACGCTGGATCCGGAGATCGAGCCGCTCGCAGACTTCCTGGGGGCCGCCGCGGATCATTTCCGGGAGACCCTCGGTACCGAGCCGATGGAGGTGTTCTTCTTCCATCGCGCGATCTTCCAGACGAACTGGAAACTCTGGAACGACAACAATTCCGAGCTCTATCACGAATACATGCACTACCTGAACCGCAACACGAATCTGAAGGGGGATTCCTTCTTCAACCGGTCGTGGCGGCTTTATCGCAACGGCCATAACGCGGTCGAAGAGGCGGAGGTCGCCTACGAGAATGGCGGCCTCGGTAACCGGGCCGACAATAGGCTGCCCGGCACCAGTCCGAACGGGTTCAAGCTGATAAACATCTTTCCGGACACGGTCGTCAATTGCAGGTCGACGATCGTCCGGATGGACCGGATGGTGCCGATCGGTCCCGGAAGGACACTCATCGAGTGGCGCGGCATCGGGGTGAAGGGAGAGCCGGAAAGCATCCGCTCGATGCGCGAACGCCACTTCACGGAGATTTGGGGCCCCTGCGGCAGAAATATCACCGAGGATCAGATCGCGGTGGAAACCCAGTGGCTTTCGATGTCTGCGGGATCCGCGCCCCACACGATATTGGCTCGTGAGGAGGGCATGAAGCCGATGGATGATGGAAATCTACGGGCCTATTACCAGGAATGGGGCCGTCGGCTCGGCCGCAAGCCGAATTCCCCCTTCGATCGCAATCCCGCCGACGCGGCTCTTGTCGAGCGGGCGTAGGTCCGGCGCGTGCACGGAGAGGATCTGCATATGCTTGCTACAGCCGAATCGGCGACAGACGCGAATTCCGACCGGTTTGCAATCGAGGCGATGATCAAGACCGCCTGCTGGCATCTTGACACGGGGGAATTCGACAAATGGATCGGGTTGTTCGCAGCCGACGGGGTCTATGAAATCGAGGTATACAGTCCGGAAATACAAAAGAGCATGCGGTGGCAGCGCCTTACGCGCATGGAGATGGCGACGCTGCTCTCGGAGATGCCCAATCACCTCACCGAAGACGCGCGGCGCGCCCACATGGTCATGACCGTACAGGCCAATGTCGATCGCGACGCGGCGAGTTCGATTTCGCGCTTCGTCGTATTCAAGACAAATGCACGCGGCGAGAGCGGCGCATACGCGATCGGGACGTATGTTGACGATCTGGTGAGGCAGGCCGGGGTATGGCTGATCAGCCGACGCAAGGTCGTATTGGAAACGCGCATGTTCGACGTCTTTCCGCACATCATCCCCCTATAGGGGGCGGCGGGCGCAACTCGTCAATATCTGCAGATCGGAGATCATAGCATGTCCAGCATCGTTCAGAAGCCCTTATACCCGCTTGGCGGCCTGACACGCCGGTCAGTGTTGGCGCTGACCGCTGCGGCGGCGGCCAGCCAGATCAGCCCCTTCAATGCACGCGCGGCCGCGGCCGTGAAGCTCGGCTATCTGAATATCAACGCGATGACATCCGTCTATGTGCCGGCCGCAAATCCTTGGTCGGATAAGACGCTCGACATCCAATTCTCGAAATTTCAAGGCGGGCCGACGATCATACAGGCCATTCAGAGCGGCGGCCTGCATGCCGGCGAACTGGCCGCATCGGTCGCCATCAGCCTGGCGAGCCGCGGCATCCCGATCGTCTGCCTCCTGACATGCAACCATGCCACCTCGACCAGGCCCTACAACCGGATGATGGTTGCCAAGGATTCCAAGATCCGGTCGCTGGGCGACCTGGACGGAAAGACGATCGGCGTGCTGGCGCTCGGGACACTGGATCATGTGGAGGTCCTGACGCTGCTGAAAAAGGCGGATATCGATCCGCGCCGGGTCAAAATCGTGCCCGTGCCGGTGCCCAATCAGGCGCAGGCGCTGGCAGCCGGACAGGTGGACGCCATGATGATGCCGCCGCCGGCGGACAGCGTTGCGGAGATGCAGTTCGGCGCGCGCATGCTGGCCGATGCGACGGAGGGGCTGCCCTATTACCCTGTGGAGGTGCTCGTGGTCGACGCCGCCTGGGCGGAGGCGAATACCGAGACCGTGCGGGCGCTGGTCTCCGGCTGGCTTACGGTTGGCCGGTGGATCGAGTCGAACCAGGCCAAGGCAAGGCAGGCCGCCAGGACGACGCTGGGCATCTCGGCCGAGTTGAGCGATGTCATGCATCTGCCGCGTTGGTGCCTGAATGGACTGCCCGTCATGCCGGGTATGTGGAACCTCTACAACACCATGGTGGCGAACAAGCTCGTGGATCCCTCTCCCGACCCGGCGGCTATGATGAAGCGGTACTTCATCGACCCGGCCATGAAATACGTCATTCCGGCGTTGCAGGAGATTGGCCGGGTGGACGACAAGGAGACGGACAGCCTGAAATCCATTCCCTTGCCCTACCTGACGGAGGATCTCCGAAACTATTCGGCGCCTTGGGAGGTGTAGTCGGATCCCCTGCGTCTAGGCTGCGTATCGGGTTGGGGTGGAATGCAAGGTGACAGTCTTCGGGTCAAGGTAAGCTCCGTTTCCGATCATGGGGCGGAGATCAAGGCGTACGATATTGTCGCCGAGCAGGGTGGGTTGCTTCCGCAATTCACAGCCGGGGCACATGTCGACGTCGTCCTGGGCGATCGGCTGGTGCGGTCCTATTCGATCTGCAGCAGCCCGGACGATCGCAGCCATTACCGGTTGTGTGTTGCCCGAGATGCGAATGGCCGCGGCGGCTCGATTTACTTCCACGAGAATGTCCGGCGCGGCGACAGTCTGACGATTTCCCCGCCGAAGAACCTCTTTCGCCTGAACGAGAGCGCCGAGCACAGCGTTCTGATCGCCGGCGGAATCGGGATAACGCCTCTTTTGAGCATGGCACACCGGTTGCATGTCATCGGCCGATCATGGGAGATCCACTATGCGGCTCGGTCGCGCACAGCCGCCGCCTTGCTCGACGAGGTGGAGGATTTTTTGAAAGCAGGCATCAGCGTCAATGTGTACTTCAGCCAGGATGTCGATGGATGCCGCCTGGACATGGCGCGAGTCGTCAATGCCGCCGCTGCGAGTACGCATCTTTACTGCTGTGGTCCGGCAAGAATGCTGACGGCGTTTGCACAGGCGTCCGCAGGCCGCCCCCGGGAAACGATCCATGTGGAGCGGTTTTCGCCCCAGGCGGCTCCCGCCACTGCAGGCGGTTTCACGGTCGTCCTGCGGAAGCGGAACCAGTCCTTTTACATCCCGCCGGGAGAAACGATATTGCAGGTGCTCCGCAAGAATGGAGTGCACGTTTCTTCTGCCTGCGAAGAGGGGACCTGCGGTTCCTGCGAGACGGTCGTCATCGGCGGCCGGCCAGACCATCGCGACAGCATCCTGAACGAGACGGAAAGGATGAGCGGCGAGACAATGATGATCTGCTGTTCCGGCTCCTTGGATGAGGAATTGATCCTTGACCTGTGAGCAACGCATGACGCCGGCCGACGTTGACGCATTCCGGCGGATGACGGCCTGCACGCCGTCCTGGACGGCATTGCGGCCGGCGCACGAAGCCATGGATCTTTCTGCCGCGACATTGCTGCATGCCGGGCCGCCGTTTGACGGCGCCGAGCAAATCCCGGCTCCGGTGAGGAATTCGGCGATCGCCGCCATCCTGTACGAGGGATGGGCCGGCAGCCCGGCAGAGGCCGCATCTCTCCTGCAGAGCGGGCAAGTTCGTCTGAAGCCGGCGCAAGATTGCCAATGCGTCCTCCCGCTGGCCGCCATTCTGTCGCCGTCGATGCAGGTGCAGATCGTCGCGGATACGGCGGCCGGCGGCAAATTGAGCTACTCGCCGCTGAACGGCGGCAGCGGGCCGGCGATGCGGCTGGGCCTGCCGACGGCAGCGGTCGTGGACCATTTGCGCTGGATCAACGGTCCGTTTTCAGAGGCGATCCGATCGGCGATCGACACTGGCATCGATCTTCTGTCGATTGCCGATACGGCCCTGCTGGCCGGCGATGAGTGCCATGGGCGCACCTCGGAAGGAACACGGGCGATCCATGGCGAGCTTCGCAAGAGGGCGTCGGCAGGCTTACCGGACGCTGTCGAGGCTTTCTTCGCCTCTTCACCAAGTTTCTTCCTGAATCTATGGATGGCTGCAAGCAAGTGCATCTTGTCTGCAGCGAACGGTGTCCCGGGAAGCACCATGGTGACGGGCGCGGGCGGAAATGGCAGCCGCTTCGGATTGATCATATCCGGCAATCCGACGGACTGGATCACGTCGCCGGCCATGGCCCCGGTCGGAAACCGGGATCCCGGCATCTCCACTGCCGATTGCCTTCCGGCCATTGGCGACAGCGCGATAGTCGAAGCCCTGGGCCTCGGCGCCATGGCGCTGTCCTATTCACCGGTACAGCAGGCGGCCCTCCATCCATTCATGCCTTTGCCGAGCGAAACGCTGTCCGAGCTTCTGCTGATCGGCGGCCACCCGAGGATGGCGAGATCGCGTGCCCGGGTCGGCCTGCTCGCCGGACAGGTCCGGGCCGTCCAGCAGGCACCGGCGGTTGCGCTGGGCATCCTCGATGCGGCCGGACGTCGCGGACGCGTCGGAGGGGGCATATACGTCATGCCGCTGGAACTCTTCGACAAGGCCTGCGGTCTGTGAGGGAGATGGAGGAGGGGAATGGGGGTATGCGGCCAGATCTGCCAGGCTTGGAAGGGCGGCGAAACGTTGCCCATGCTGTTGCCGCCACGCGTCCGGTCTCCGGGATCGATGGCAGGTGGGGTATCGCCCATTTGCGGCTGCCGGTCTTTGGGATGCAGGCGCCCCGCGTCGTTGCGGCTCGGGTTGGGTGCAGATCGGGGCGCGTGAGGTGAGGCCAAAATCGCCCGAGCTTTTGACGGCCGTGGAGGCCATCGCCGCGATCGAGGGGGGCGAGCTGTCATGCGAGGCCCTGATCGGGGCATGCTTCGATCGCATTGAAGCGCGC
Organism: Hyphomicrobiaceae bacterium; assembly: GCA_036380915.1. Classification (GTDB taxonomy): domain Bacteria; phylum Pseudomonadota; class Alphaproteobacteria; order Rhizobiales; family Hyphomicrobiaceae; genus ZC4RG25. Next base: position 8,170 of record DASVDU010000254.1, read on the forward strand.
GAGGCCGACATACGGGCGTGGGTCGTTCATGATCGCAGTCGGGCCCTCAAGGCGGCGCGGGAAAGGGATGCCGGCGCGATACGTCTGCCGCTGATGGGAATTCCGCTGGCGATGAAGGACATCATCGACACGGCGGATTACCCGACCAGCTATGGATCTGCCATATATGCCGCACATCGCCCCCGAGTGAACGCCTCCTGTGTTTCGATTCTCGAATCGCAGGGCGCGATCGTCGCGGGCAAGACGGTCAGCACCGAATTCGCCTATTTCAGCCCCGGACCGACAGCCAACCCGCGCAACAGGCTCCATACGCCGGGCGGATCATCGAGCGGTTCGGCTGCCGCTGTCGCGGATTATATGGTGCCGATCGGCTTCGGCTCTCAGACCGCCGGATCGCTCATCCGCCCGGCCGCGTATTGCGGCGTGATCGGATTCAAGCCGAGCTACGGCAGGATCGCCCTTACCGGGGTGAAGGCGTTTGCGCCGAGCCTGGACACCTTGGGATGGATGGCCCGCGATTTCGATGATGTCGAGCTGGTCCGAGCATCGCTTCTAGGGAAAGGCTTCCGCAAGCTTGCGGCGGTAGACGGCAGGATCCGCGTGGGATTCTGCCCTACCCCGGAATGGGAGATGGCCTCGGCAGAAACCCAGGTGGCACTTTGTCGTGCGGCGGACATGCTCAAGCGGCATGCCGAGGTGGCCGAGACAGGTTTATCCGATGCAGGACTTGCGCAGGTACAGAAGACCATAATGGCCTTTGAGGCCGCTCGCGCGCTGTGGCACGAATACCACCACCACAAGGAATTGCTCAGCAGGCCGCTTTGCGACCTGATCGAGGCTGGGCTGACCACCTCCTATGAGGATTATCTCGCCGCTCACCGGAGGGCGCGCTTGGCAAGCGCCGAAGTCGAGCAGCTATTCTCCGATTGCGATGTTCTGATGGCGCCGAGTGCGCCGGGCGAGGCGCCGGTCGGATTGCACAATACCGGTGATCCGATTTTCAGCCGAGCCTGGACCCTTCTGGGTTTGCCATGCATCACATTCCCGTTGCCCCGTGACAAGCGGAAGATGCCCATTGGAATCCAGCTTATTGGAGCATTGGATGGCGACAGGAAGCTTCTGGAGGTGGCGAAGTCGGTCGCAAAATGGATTGAAACCTAGGAGTTTCCAATGCCCCCCGCTGGTTCGATCGAAATACAGAATGTCTCAAAGCGCTATGCCGGGCCAAGTGATGCGCAGGAGACGTCCATCTTGGACGATATATCGCTCTCGGTCCATCCCGGGGATTTCATCGGGATCATCGGGCCGAGCGGCTGCGGGAAGAGCACATTGCTGTCCATGATCGCCGGCTACACCCCGATGAGCAGCGGACAGATCCAAGTCGGTGGCCGATCGGTGCGCCGGGCCGGTCCTGACCGGGTCATGGTTTTCCAGCGGCCGATGCTGTTTCCCTGGCTGCGTGTGGCGGACAATATTGCCTTTGGCCTGAGGCTTAAAGCCAAGCGCGAGCATATGGGCGATCCGCAGAAGATAGAGAGTGAAGTGGGCCGCCTTCTCGAACTCGTGAACCTTACGCATTGCGCCGACAGGTATCCGCATCAGTTATCAGGCGGCATGCAGCAGCGCGTTGAAATCGCCAGGGCGCTGGCGGTCCGGCCGGAAGTACTTCTCATGGATGAGCCTTTCGGAGCGCTGGACGCTTTCACCCGGCAGGAAATGCAGGTCGAGTTCGTCCGCATCCACCAGGCGGCAAGGTTTACTACAATTTTCGTAACGCACGATGTCTCTGAGGCATTGCTGATGGCCGACAAGGTCGTCGTGATGCAGGTCAATCCGGGCCGCATAGCCGATGTCGTCGCGGTCGACGTGGACCGGGCGCAACGCAAGAATAGCCAGCGGATTCGCGAAATGGAGCAGCATCTTTCCGATCTGTTGAGCGTGACAAAAGGACAATCGCAATGAAGCGGCTCGTATCACCGGTATTGCTGCTGGTCATCTGGGAGGCCGCTTCGAGGCTCGGCTTCGTCAATCAACATATCCTTCCCGCCCCATCGGCTATCGCGGCGACTTTGTTCGAGCTCATATGGAGCCTTGAGCTGTTGCACCATCTTGCAGCGAGCATGTACCGGATTTTCACCGGATTTGCCATTGCTGTCGTCAGCTCCGTCGTGCTTGGGCTATTGATGGCTCGGTTTCATCTGATCGAAATGGTCTTTGATCCTCTTGTCGAATTGCTGCGACCGGTTTCGCCGCTGGCGATCTTTCCCGTTGCGATCCTATGGTTCGGCATCGGAGATGCTTCAAAGATTTTCCTCGTCGCCCTGGCCTGTTCCTTTCCGATCATCCTGAACACCTACGCCGGAGTGCGCGCGATCGACGTGAACTATATCCGGGCGGCGCGGTCGCTCGGCGCGAATGGCTGGGAAATCATTTACAAGGTGATTTGGGTAAGCTGCCTGCCCCATGTCTTTACCGGACTGCGAATTTCTTGGGGCATCTCGTTGATCGTCATCGTGGCTGCGGAGATGATCGGCAGCGATTCCGGTATCGGATACCTTATTCTCGATGCGCAGCAGACCTTCCGGATCGAACGCGTGTATGCCGGCGTGTTCGTGATTGGCGTCGTTGGTTTTGCAACGGATCAAATTTTCAGGTATCTGCGGCGTGCGCTGCTGCCCTGGCACCGGGAGATGCGTGAATAGCATCAGGTGCGCCTGCGCCCTCCGATCGGCATCGCACGATTTTGACGGAAATTCCGGCGATTGCCGTTGAAGCCCTATTTCCGGGCCGCGGCTATCGGGCTGCATCCGGACCGACGGCACCGATATCCGCGATGTCACGCTGGAGAGCCTGCGCAGCCATATCGGCGTCGTCTTCCAGGACAGCGCCGTCTTCCACCGCAGCATCGCCGACAATATCCGCATCGGCCGGCCGGAGGCGACAAATGCCGAGGT
>DASVDU010000255.1:0-42023 GCA_036380915.1 Hyphomicrobiaceae bacterium
CAGTCCGTAGCCAAGGCCCGCATGCAGATAAATGACGTAGAATGAGAAGAACGCGCTCTGCACGGTCGCAAAACCGGCGCAGGCGAGCGCGAGGCGGATGAGGCCCGGCGCCAGCCCCAGCGCACGGAACGGCCGCTGCAAGTTGGACGGCGAGAAGATTGCCGAGAGGCGGAACGCCTTCAGCGGGCGCGTCGTGTTGTAGGAGCGCGGGACAAACAGCAGCACCAGGGCGAGCGTCAGGCAGATCAGTCCGATCAATGCGAAGGCCAGCCGCCAACCGAACTGCGCGATCAGCAGGCCGCCGAGCCCGCCCGAGACGACGCCGCCCAGCGGAACGCCCGCCTGCCGCAGGGAAAACAGCATCGACCAGTTCGCCTTCGGCGTCTGGTCGGCGAGGATCTGGCTCCCGGCAGGCGTCGAGGTCGAGTAGCCGAAGCCGAGCAAGACGGCGCCGATCACCATCAGCGGCAGATAGGCTGTCATGGCGAGCGCAGCACCGGCAAGTCCGATGAGAATTCCGACCCTCAGCGTGCGCACCGGCCCGAGTGCCGGCGTGATGCCGTGGTTGGACATATAGAGCCAGATGGAGCCGATCCCCGCGGCCCCCGCGATCCAGCCGTAAGCCGTCGGATCGACGCCGGCTGCGGCCATCATCTCCGGGGCGACGACCGGAAGAAACAGATGGAGCGCCGACATGCCGACAAGCGGCACCAGCACCACGAGCAGCGGCGTCAAATAGGGCGGCATCTGGGGAAATGAACTCCGGAAATTGAGGCAACGTCAGTCTTTCAGCTCCGACGCGATCGGGCAAGCGCACGAGGTGCCTTTTTCCGCCCCCGTCATTTCCCCATACGCCAAAATCGCAGCCACGCGATCTTTGATGCCGAGGTTGGTAACCGAGCTGGGCAGAACCGCCATCTCGGCTTTTCCCGACCGGAGCCGGAACCGGCCCCTCACGGTGATGTTCCCCTGTCGACGGCCTCACCAAATCCGCTTGCCGGGTTCCCCAACTGCTCCTATAGAAGCGGCCTTGATGACCAGCACCGCCCCCATCGCTGAAGCTACCTCCTTCCCGCACCGCCATCTTTTGACTTGTGAGACCTTGACGGCAGCGGAAATCACTGCGCTCCTCGACCTTGCCGACAACGCCGCCGAGATCAATCGCCAGGTCAACAAGAAGCGGGACGTGCTGAGGGGCCGAACCCTCATCAACCTGTTCTTCGAGGCCTCGACGCGGACGCAGAGCTCGTTCGAGCTAGCGGGCAAGCGGCTGGGCGCCGATGTCATGAATATGAACGTCTCCACCTCCTCCGTGCAGAAGGGTGAGACGCTGATCGACACGGCGATGACGCTGAATGCCATGCGGCCCGACATCATCACCGTGCGCCACTACGCGGCCGGTGCCGTCGAGCTGCTGGCGCAGAAGGTCGACTGCTCGGTCATCAATGCAGGCGACGGCGCCCATCAGCATCCGACGCAGGCCCTGCTCGATGCGCTCACCATCCGCCGCGCCAAGGGCAGGATCGCCGGGCTGACGGTCGCCATCTGCGGCGACATTCTCCACAGCCGGGTCGCGCGTTCGAACCTCAACGTGCTGAACACGATGGGCGCCCACGTGCGGCTGATCGCGCCCTCCACGCTGCTGCCCGCGGAGCCGGAGCGTTTCGGCGCCGAGGTGTTCACGGACATGTGGAAGGGCCTCGAGGGGGCGGACATCATCATGATGCTGCGCCTGCAGCGGGAGCGCATGCACGGCTCGCTGGTGCCTTCGAGCCGCGAGTACTTCCACTTCTTCGGCCTCGACCACGAGAAGCTGGCGCGCGCCAAGCCCGACGCTCTCATCATGCATCCCGGCCCGATGAACCGCGGCGTCGAGATCGCATCGACCATCGCCGACCACTCCCGCAGTCTGATACGGGAGCAGGTCGAGATGGGCGTGGCTGTTCGGATGGCCGTGCTCGAGGCGCTGGCCCGCAACCTTCCCAACCGATGAGCCGGCCGATGCGCTCCGCCAATTCGAAGATCGCAGCCACGACCCGGCGTACGGTTTTCATCAACGCGCGCCTGATCGATCCGGCTTCGAACCGAGACGAGCCGGGAGGGTTGCTGGTCGCCGATGGCGAAATCGCAGACCTCGGCGGGCACCTGCGCCGCAGCGCGCCGGAAGGCGCCGACGTGATCGACTGCAAGGGCCATGTCCTGGCCCCCGGTCTGATCGACATGCAGGTGTTCATCGGTGAGCCCGGCGCCGAGCACCGGGAAACGCTCAAAACCGCGAGCCAAGCGGCCGCGGCGGGCGGGGTCACCACGATCGTCGTGATGCCGGACACCAATCCGGTGATCGACCAGGTCGCCCTCGTCGACTTCATTCAGCGGCGGGCCCGCGACAACGCCGTCGTCAACGTCCACACCATGGCGGCGCTGACGAAGGGGCTCGAAGGCCAGGAGATCACCGAGATCGGCCTCTTGAAGCGCGCCGGAGCGATCGCCTTCTCCAACGGCAAGAACACGATCGCCAACACCCGGGTGATGCGCAACGCCCTGCTCTACGGCAAGGACTTCAACACGCTCATCGTGCATCACACGGAGGATCCCTACCTCACCGAGGGCACGTGCATGAATGCGGGCCCCGTTGCCGCGCGCCTCGGCCTGCTCGGCGCACCCAAGGCGGCCGAGGCCATCGTGCTGGAGCGCGACGTGCGCCTCGTGGAGATCACCGGCGGCCGCTATCACGCGGCGACCATCTCCTGCCGGGAGAGCCTGGATATCCTGCGTGCGGCCAAGGCCCGCGGTTTGCCGGTCACCTGCGGGGCCTCGATCAATCACCTGACGCTGAACGAGAACGACATCGGGTCCTACCGGACCTTCTTCAAACTCCGCCCGCCGCTGAGGGCCGAGGAGGACCGCGCGGCGCTCGTGCGCGGACTGGCGGCCGGCGACATTGACGTGATCGTATCCAGCCACGACCCGCAGGACGCGGACGTGAAGCGCCGCCCGTTCGCCGAAGCCGCCGACGGCGCCATCGGCCTCGAAACGCTGCTGTCGGCCGCCCTGCGGCTGCATTACACGGACGGCGTGAGCCTGATGGGGCTGCTGCGCGCCATGACCATCAATCCTGCGCGGCTTCTGGGCCTGCCCTCGGGACGCCTGGAAAAGGGCGCCCCGGCTGACCTCGTCCTGTTCGACATGGCCCAGCCCTGGGTGGTCGATCGCGAGGCCCTGCGCTCGCGCTCCAAGAACTCTCCATTCGACGAAACGAAGATGCAGGGACGTATCCTGCTGACCATGGTTGAAGGCGAGACAGTGTATCGATACCCTGAATCGCAGCGGGGCTGAGGAGGCGCCGCAACGCTCCGCGCAGTGATCACCCCATGATGGACATCGCGCCCGCCACGCTCGTTCTAGCGATCGCAATTGGTTATGCCCTGGGCTCCATTCCGTTCGGGCTGCTGCTGACGCGGCTTGCCGGCCTCGGCGATATCCGTCACATCGGCTCCGGCAACATCGGCGCCACGAACGTATTGCGGACCGGGAACAAGAGTCTTGCAGCCGCCACACTGGTGCTCGATGCGGTGAAGGGAACGGCAGGCGTTCTCGTCGGCAGTGCGCTCGGCGGTCCCTTGGCTGCTCTGGCAGGGGGCCTCGGCGCCTTCCTTGGACACATCTTTCCCGTCTGGCTCAGGTTCAAGGGCGGCAAGGGCGTCGCCACCTACATCGGCATCCTGCTCGCGCTCAGTTGGCCGGCTTGCCTGGTGTTCTGCGCCATCTGGCTCGCCGTCGCGGTGCTGAGCCGCTACTCCTCGCTCTCCGCCCTTGTGGCCAGCATCGTCGCGCCGCTCGTGCTTTGGCTCCTCGGCGAGGGCCAGCCAGCCGCGCTCGTCGGGGTGCTGAGCGTGCTGCTCATCATCAAGCATCATGCCAACATTCAGCGGCTGATCGCCGGGACTGAGAGCAAAATCGGTGCCCGGGCCTGACGACAAGCCAAGGCCCAAGCCACCGCCGCTGCCGACGGCCCGCCTCGACGACAGCCAGCGCCTCGCCTGCCTGCGCCTGATCCGCTCGGAAAACGTCGGGCCCGCGACGTTCCGGGCCCTCATCAATCATTTCGGTGGGGCGCGCGCGGCGCTGGAGGCCCTGCCCGAGCTGTCGGCGCGCGGCGGACGACGGACCGGCATCCGGATTTGCTCCCAGGAGTCGGCTGAACGCGAGCTTGCAGCGGCAGAGCGCATCGGGGCGCGGCCGCTCTTTACGATCGAGCCCGGATATCCGGCGGCTCTTGCCGTCATCGACGGCGCACCGCCTCTCATTTACGTGAAGGGAGATGACCGGCTGCTCGCCCGCCCAGCCGTCGGCATCGTCGGATCGCGCGCGTCCTCCGCCGCCGGCCAGCAGCTCGCGCGCCAACTCGCGGCGGGGCTTGGACAGGCCGGCTACGTCGTGGCCTCAGGGCTCGCCATCGGGATCGATGCGGCTGCGCATCAGGCATCGCTGGAGACAGGCACCATCGCCGTATTGGCCGGTGGAATAGACGTCGTATATCCGCCGCAGAATGCGGCTCTTCACCACGCAATCGGCGAAACGGGTTGCCTCGTGAGCGAGCAGCCGCCGGGTTTCCAGCCAAGGGGCAAGGATTTCCCGCGCCGCAACCGCATCATCTCGGGCCTCTCGCTCGGCGTGGTCGTGGTCGAGGCGGCGCGCCGCTCTGGCTCGCTCATCACGGCACGCCGGGCGGCCGACCAGGGGCGTGAGGTGTTCGCCGTGCCCGGACACCCGCTCGACCCGCGCGCGGCCGGCACGAACCAACTCATCAAGGAAGGCGCCACACTCGTCACCTGCGCCGAGGACGTGGTGAATGCGCTGGAGCCGTTCGGTCGGCGGCCGTATCCTATGGAGCAGGCGCGAACCTTCGAGGAGTCAGCCTCGGCCCCCAATGCCACACCGGAGCCGCTGCCGGACATCGCGCATGATGAGAGGTCCCTTGTCGTCGCTGCCCTCGGCCCTTCGCCGGTTCACGTTGACGAGCTTGCGCGGGCAACGGGGCTTCCGATCCGGATCGTGCAGACCGTGCTGCTCGAGCTGGCTCTCGCCGGCCGGATCGAGCACCACGGCAGCCAACTGGTCTCACTGATCGCCGGACGGGATTGAGCCAGCCGCTGCCAGTCCGGTTCGCCTTCCAACGTCATCCCGGTGCTTGTCACCGGGATCCACCTGGTTGCTGGCTCCGGCGCTCGCTGTCGGATGGATCCCGGGCACAAGGCCCGGGATGACGTCTCGATTCGCAAGGCAACCTCGGCTCGAAACCCGGCTCAGCCAGGCCCGATCCAGCTCAGGCGCCGCGGAAGAGCCCGCCTGTGCTGGTCGGCCTCACGGTGCGCCAGCTCCAGCAGCTCGGCCACCCTGGAACACCCAGTCTGCCAAGCCAGGACCTGCATATGTCGGATCATATCTGCCAGGTACTCGAATTGCTCCCGCGTGGGTCCTGGTTCGGTTTGAGCCGGCTGGAGCGCCTCCCGCTCCCCACGAACGAGCGCAAGCCTGCACTTGCCGTCCCGGGCCTGTCCCATCACGATCACCCCCACGTCTCGGCTCCACGACCCCTCGTCGTGCCGTGTTTGCCGACACTAACGCATCTTTGATAGAAAATCTACGAAATTTGCATATTGTCCTAATTTGACTTCCCCACGGCCATCACCCATCTTCCCCCACCTGAATGTCAACGACGGACCTGGCGCGGCCCCGCGCACGTGCCTGTTGCGGGCCATGCAAAGGATCGCCGCCGCTGGGATCCCCGGAAAGCACATGAACATTGTCATTGTAGAATCGGCTGCGAAGGCCAAGACGATCAACAAATACCTGGGCTCGAACTACAAGGTGATCCCGTCCTTCGGGCACGTGCGCGATCTGCCTTCGAAGGACGGCTCGGTCGAGCCCGACCGCGACTTCGCCATGCACTGGGACGTCGATCCCAAGGCGGCCAAGGTGATGCGGGAGATCGCTGACGCGGTCAAAAAGGCGGACAAGCTGATCCTCGCCACCGACCCGGATCGCGAAGGCGAGGCCATCTCTTGGCATATCCTGCAACTGCTCGATCAGAAGCGGGCCCTGAAGAAGGGCGTGCCGGTCGAGCGGGTCACGTTCAACGCGGTCACCCGCGACGCGGTGCTCGCCGCCATGAAGAACCCGCGTCAGATCGATGCGCCTCTGGTCGAAGCCTATCTGGCCCGCCGCGCACTCGATTACCTCGTCGGGTTCACGCTCTCGCCGGTGCTCTGGCGCAAGCTGCCGGGCGCCCGCTCGGCGGGCCGGGTCCAGTCGGTGGCCCTGCGGCTCGTCTGCGATCGCGAAGCCGAGATCGAGGCCTTCAAGTCCGAAGAGTACTGGACGATCGAGGCATTGCTCGCCACGCCCAAGGGCGAGGAGGTGCGCGCGCGGCTCGTCTCCATCAGCGGCCGGCTTCTCAAGAAGCTCGACATCAAGGACCAGGGGAGCGCGCACGCGATCAAGGCTGCGATCGAGGGTGGCCGCTTCACCGTATCCTCGGTGGAGAAGAAGGCGGTACGCCGCAACCCTGCCGCACCATTCACCACCTCGACCTTGCAGCAGGAGGCCTCGCGCAAGCTTGGCTTCTCCGCCAAACAGACGATGCAGGTGGCACAGCGCCTTTACGAGGGCGTCGATGTCGGCGGGGAAACGGTCGGCCTCATCACCTACATGCGTACCGACGGCGTCCAGATCGTGCCGGAAGCCGTTTCCGAGATCCGCCGCGTGATCGAGGGCGAGTACGGCAAGCGCTACACCCCCTTCGCCCGCGAGTACAAGAGCAAGGCCAAGAACGCGCAGGAGGCGCACGAGGCGATCCGGCCGACCGATCCGAGCCGGCGGCCGCGCGATGTCGCGCGCTATCTCGAGAAGGATCAGGCCGCTCTCTACGAGCTCATCTGGTGCCGGACGATCGCGAGCCAGATGGCTGCCGCCGAGCTCGAGCAGACGACGGCCGAGATCACCGTCGAAGGCAAGGATGGCAAGACCTACGGCCTGCGCGCCACCGGTTCCGTCGTCGTGTTCGACGGCTTCATGCGGCTCTACTCGGAAGGCCGCGACGACCGCGTCTCATCCAAAGACCAGGTGGACCTGGAGGACGAGGACGACAGCCGCCGCCTGCCGCCGCTGGAGCGCGGCGATGTCTTGAAGGACAAGGCGGTCACGGCGACCCAGCATTTTACCGAGCCGCCGCCGCGCTACACGGAAGCCACGCTCGTCAAGCGCATGGAGGAGCTTGGCATCGGGCGTCCCTCGACCTATGCCACGACGCTCGCGGTGCTGCGCGAGCGGGGATACGTGCGGCTCGATAAGAAGCGCCTCATCCCCGAGGACAAGGGCCGGCTGGTTACCGCGTTTCTCGAGAGCTTCTTCCGCCGCTACGTCGAGTTCGATTTCACGGCCGACCTCGAGGAGAAGCTGGACCTCATCTCCGACGGCAAGCTCGAGTGGAAGGACGTGCTGCGTGACTTCTGGCGCGACTTCACCGGCGCCGTCGACGAGATCAAGGATCTCCGCGTCAGCGAGGTTCTGGAGGCGCTGAACGAAATCCTGGGCCCGCACATCTTCCCGCCGCGGGCCGATGGCGTCGATCCGCGCACCTGCCCCGTATGCGGGTCCGGCCGGCTCAGCCTGAAGGTCGGGCGCTTCGGCGCCTTCATCGGCTGCTCCAACTATCCGGAGTGCCGCTACACGCGCCAGTTCACCGAGCCCCAGGGCGAGGCGGAGGCGACGCCACCCGAAGGCAAGCTGTTGGGCTACGATCCCGATACGGGTCTGCCGGTGTCGCTGCGCACAGGCCGCTTCGGTCCCTACGTGCAGCTCGGCGAAGCGGAGGACGGGGAGAAGCCGAAGCGGGCTTCCATTCCCCGCGGCCTCGACGCGGCCACGATCGACCTGGAACGCGCGCTCCAGCTCCTGGCCCTGCCGCGCGAGGTCGGTCTCCATCCCGAGACAGGCAAGCCGATCACCGCCGGCATCGGCCGTTACGGACCGTTCGTGCTGCACGAGGGAACCTACGCCAACCTCGAAAGTCTCGAAGACGTGTTCACGATCGGCATCAACCGGGCGGTGGCGTTGCTCGCCGAGAAGGCGGCCGGCGGCAAGGGAAAATGGCAGCGTCCCAAGGCGCAGGTCCTCAAAGACCTCGGCGAGCACCCGGAAGGCGGCAAGGTCGAGGTGCTCTCGGGCCGCTACGGCCCTTATGTCAAGCACGGCTCCGTCAATGCGACGCTGCCCAAGGGCAAGGACCCGGCCGAGGTGACGCTCGAAGAGGCCGTGGAGCTCCTGGCGGCGCGGGCCGCGAATGGTGGGGCCAAGCGGGGCAAGACGAAGGCTCCTTCGAAGAACGCGGCTGCGGGGAAAGCCGGTTCGGAAAAGCCTTCGGCCAACAAGACCTCGGCTCCCGCAAAGAAAGCGCCGGCAAAGAAATCGGCCAAGCCGCGCTCCACCAAGACCCGCGTGCCGGAGCCGGCGGCGGAGTGAAAGGAATCGTGAGATGGTGAAGTCGCCAAATCGTGAGATCGTGAAGATCGGGCGCGGCTGCGAACGAGTCTACAACTTCACGACTTCACGACTTCACGACTTCACCACCATCTCACGGACCTGACCACGTGGCCCGCAAGCGCACAGCAAAAGGGGAAGTAAAGACCAAAACCGCGGGCGGCCTCCCGACCAAGGGCGAGATCCTGGACTTCATCAAGGGTGCGCAGGAGAAGGTCGGCAAGCGCGAGATTGCGCGGGCCTTCGGCATCAAAGGGAGCGCGCGGATCGAGCTCAACCGCCTGCTTGCCGAACTGAGCCGCGAAGGTGCCATAACGGGCCTGCGGAAGGAGGTGCGCGCCAGGGGTGCGTTGCCGCCCGTTTCGGTGCTGGAGATCGTCGGCCGCGACGAGGACGGCGATCTGTTCGCCGAGCCGGTGGTCTGGGACCGCACGGAGGGCGTCCGCCCCAAGGTGCTGCTCATCAAGAGCCGCAGGTTCCTGGATGCTGGCGAAGGTGGGTTGGGGATCGGCGACCGGATCCTCGCCCGTGTCCGGCAGCTCGAGGGTGCGGACATCGAAGGCTTCCGCTTCGAGGGCGAGCCGATCAAGAAGCTGCCGCGCGAGAAGCGCCGCCTGCTCGGCGTCTACCGCGCCAACAAGAAGGATGGCGGCGGGCTCATCGCCCCCATCGACCGCAAGCAGCTGAAAGACTGGCTCGTTCAACCGGGCGATGAAGGCGAAGCGAAGGACGGCGACCTCGTCCGGTTCGATCTGCCGCGCGTCTTCCGGTATGGCATCCCGCAGGCGCGGGTGCTCGAATCGCTCGGCAACCCGCAGGACCAGCGCCAGATCAGCCTGATCGCCGTGCATGCGCACGGCATTCCCGACGATTTTCCGGAAGGCGTGCTCGCCGAGCTCAACCGGCTGGAGCCGCCACGCGCCGATGGCCGGGTCGATCTCCGCGCCGTGCCCCTCGTCACCATCGATCCCAAGGATGCGCGCGACCACGACGACGCTGTGCACGCGGAGCCGGACCCCGATCCGAAAAATCGGGGTGGCTTCATCGTGACGGTCGCGATCGCCGATGTCGCTCACTACGTCCGCCCGGGGACCAGGCTCGATCGCGAGGCACAGATCCGCGGCAACTCGGTCTACTTTCCGGACCGCGTCGTGCCGATGCTTCCCGAGCGTATCTCCAACGACCTCTGCTCGCTGCGGGAGCATGAGGAGCGCCCGTGCCTCGCCGTGCGCATGGTGTTCGACAGCCGCGGCGAGAAGCGCCGTCACACGTTCGTCCGGGGGATCATGCGGTCCGCCGCCAAGCTCAGCTACGAGGAGGCACAGGCCGCATTCGACGGCAAGCCGTCGCGGAAATGCGCTGCACTGATGGGCACCGTGCTCGAGCCACTGTGGGCGGCCTATCAGGTTCTTGCCGCAGCGCGGGCGCGCCGTGAGCCGCTCGATCTCGATCTGCCCGAGCGAAAGATCGTCCTCGACGCCGAAGGCCGCGTGGAGCGCGTGGTCATCCCGGAGCGGCTGGAAGCGCACCGGCTCATCGAGGAGTTCATGATCCAGGCCAACGTCGCGGCTGCCGAGACGTTGGAGCAGAAGCGGACGGCCCTCATCTACCGCATCCACGCGCCGCCCTCGAAGGAGAAGGTTACTGCGCTGCGCACTTTCCTCGACACGCTGCAGCTGCGCCTGCCCCCGGGCGAGTTGAAGCCGGCCCACTTCAATCGCGTACTGGCGCAGGCCAAGGCTTTGCCCACGGCCGACCTCATCAACGAGGTCGTGCTGCGCGCGCAGTCACAGGCCGAATACAGCATCGACAACATCGGGCATTTCGGGCTCAATCTGCGCCGCTATGCCCATTTCACCTCGCCGATCCGGCGCTATGCGGACCTCGTCGTGCACCGGGCGCTGGTCCGGGCGCTGCATTTCGGCCCCGACGGATTGACCGATGAGGAAGCCGAACGCCTTGCCGAGGTAGCCCAGTCCATCTCGGAAGCCGAGCGCCGGGCCATGGCGGCGGAGCGCGAGACCATCGACCGGCTGATTGCGGCTCATCTGGCCGATCGGGTCGGTGCAGAGTTTGAGGCCCGCATCTCCGGCGTCACCCGCTCCGGCCTGTTCGTGCGGCTGAAGGACACGGGTGCCGACGGCTTCGTGCCGGTTTCCTCCATGATCGGAGACTTCTACCACCTGGTAGAGGAGCAACATGCACTGGTCGGCAGCCGCAGCCAGGAAGCCTATCGGCTCGGCGACGAAGTCCGCGTCCGGCTGGTCGAGGCCATTCCCACGGCGGGCGCCCTTCGCTTCGAGATGCTGTCCAAGGGCAAGCGCGGCCGCGTCCTGCTTACAAAAGGCTGGCGAGGCGCCCGCACGATCCGCGGGCGGCGGCGCGCTGCACTATGATGCTCTCCGCCCGGAGCGATGTTTGGCGGGGTTGACGCACGGGCCAATACGGTCCCCTATTCAGAACGAACAAGCTCGCGAGCAGCCGAGCAGGATCATGAGGACACGAGCAGATCATGACAGTCACCATCGGGCGTAAGCGCAATCTGTATGACGCGATTCTGCGTGGCGCCCGGCACAAGTGCCCGGCCTGCGGCATTGGCCGGCTGTTCCGCGCCTACCTGAAGGTGGCGGATACCTGCCCGCACTGCCACGAGGAGCTTTATCATCACCGCGCCGATGACGCGCCACCCTACCTGACGATCGTCATCGTCGGACACGTCATTGTCGCCGGCATACTGGCGTTGGAGCAGACCGTCGCTCCGCCGCAGTGGCTGCAACTGGCGCTATGGCTGCCGCTCACGGTGGTGATGTCGCTCGTGCTGCTGCCGACCATCAAGGGTTCGGTCGTCGGCCTGCAGTGGGCCAACGAGATGCACGGATTTGGTACGCATCCCGACCCGGACGAGATCGAGCATGAAGTGGCTCGCTCGCCGAGCTCCACCTGACAGACGCCGAAACCTGCTCCATGACCACGCCAAGCACGCCACCAACCGGGACCGATCCGGACAAATCGATGCGGCCGCGCGACGCAGCGACCCTCGTCATCGTCGACCGGGTCTTGGGAGTGCCTCGCGTGCTGATGGGGCAAAGGCGTTTCGATCAGGTGTTCATGCCGGGAAAGTACGTCTTTCCTGGCGGGCGCGTGGACGAAAGCGATCGAGCGGTCGAGAGCGCCGACGAGCTGCACCCGGTCGAAGTCAGCAAGCTGCTACTCGACATGAAAGGCCATCCCAGCCCTGTGCGCGCGCGGGCACTCGGCATGGCCGCCCTGCGCGAAACCTTCGAGGAAGCCGGCGTCGTGATCGGAGCACCGGCCAGCTCATCGGCCGAAACGAGATGCGAGGCGCCCAGTTGGAACGCGTTCTTCGCCTGCGGCTATCTGCCCAAGCTGAGCTCGCTGAGGCTTTTTGCACGCGCGATCACACCGCCAGGGCGTCCTCGCCGGTACGACACCCGCTTCTTCCATATCTCGGCCGACGAGATCAGCCACCAGGTCGACACTTCCGATGGGGAGCTCCTGGGCCTGCACTGGCTCACCATCGAGGACGCGCGCAGTCTCGACCTCCCCTCCATCACGCGTGTCATCCTCGAGGATTTGACAGATTTCCTCCGGGATGGGGCCAGCGGATCGGGCGATGCCCCGGTTCCCTATTACCACCACAAGAACGGCATCTTTCGCCGGGACCTCCTGAGCGTGGCTGATGCCTCGATGCAACTTGACACCGAAGGCGGCCAAGGTATGGTGCGCCCGATTTCAAATGAACGCGCATGATGCGCTGAGGTCTGCAGGTCATGGCGAAGCCAATCACGCAGAAAATCAAGCTGCTCTCGACGGCTGGCACCGGCTACTTCTACGTCACCAAGAAGAACCCGCGGACCAGTACGGAGAAGTTGAGCTTCAAGAAGTACGATCCCGTCGTGCGTAAGCACGTCGAATTCAAGGAAGCCAAGATCAAGTAGTCTGGCTCCACCTCGGCACTGGTCGCGCTCTCGCCTTTGCGGAGTCGCACCAATCCGCCCTTCGATCAGAAGCGGTCAGCGATGCTCCGGGCCTGAGAGGCCATCGGGGTCGCGTCGTTTTGGTGTTTCAATGGAATCAGAGCCTCGGTCAGGGCCCGCAACGATTCTCGGCAGCGGGGTAGAAGTCCGAGTACGTCGCAGTCCCTGACCTGATAACCAAGCGGCTCGCCAAAGAGGGCGTTGGCTCCCCACTTGGTGAGATCGACCAATTCGCAGCCTCGAGGAGGCCAACTCCAGCTGCAGGCCGACCCATGTCCGAGCGTTCAGGAGATGCGGCGGACCTGAGACGCAGCGGACATTACCGAACTCGACGTGGATCTCAGAGGATGCCCTATCGAAAGATCCAAACCGACCGAGTGTAACCGTGGTAGATTGTCCCAAGTGCAATCTTGACAGATCGCCAAATGCTTTGCAAGCAGCTCGAAATGCGATTCGCTAGCATCCTCAACAGGCTGCAACAACGAGTGAAAGTTCGCCTACAACCTTAACGCGAATCTTTAATCCAGATCGCGGCTCACGGGTAGCTCCGCCGACTGGATAACTCGCTCATATATCTGCGTTTTCTGCTCACGCCGCTTCGACGACGACCCTGTTTCGCCCGGCGCGCTTGGCCATGTAGAGCGCACTGTCGGCCCGTCTGAAAAGCGTCGCCGGTGTGTCTGCCGCGCTCTCGACCGACGCAACTCCGACACTCGCCGTTATCGCAAGGCTATGCCCGCTCTCGGTGCGGAAGGGCTCGCCGGCGATGCAGCCCCGCAGCCTTTCCCCGATCATTGAAGCCCGGCGGATGTCGGTATTCGGCATCACCACCACGAACTCCTCGCCGCCCAGCCGGCAGACGAGATCGACACCGCGCGTGTTGCGGCGGAAGCGATTGGCGAACTCCTGCAGGACCTGATCGCCCGCTGCATGCCCATGCGTGTCGTTGATGCGCTTGAACAGGTCGATATCAGCCACCAGGATCGACAAAGGCCGACCCGTGGCCGTCGATTGCTCGACCAGAGCCTTGAGATGAGTCTCCATGTAGCGGCGGTTGAACAGTCCAGTGAGTGCGTCCTTGATCGACAGCTCGACGCTTTCGGCCAATCGCGTCCTCAGCTGCTCGGAATGGCGCTTGCGCCGGATCTGCGTCCTGACGCGCGCCAGCATTTCGTTCCGGTCGATCGGTCTGATCAGATAATCGTTGGCGCCGAGATCCAGTCCCCGCAGCAGCCGGCCCTCATCCGAGGGGTCCACGATCATGATGATGGGCAGGTGACGCGTCCTGTCGAGCGAGCGGACCTGGCTGCAGAGCCTGAGGCCGTCCGCATTCGCCAGGCTGAGACTGACGATCAGCAGATCGAATTTCTGCTCCGCGGCGGCGATGAGCGCCGCCTGCAAATCGCTCTCGACGACGGTTTGATGACCGGCCCGGGCCAGCATGTCGACCATGCGCTGCGCGGTGCGGCGGCTGTCGTCGACGAGCAGAATGTGCCCTCCCTCGGGGCCGACGGCGTCGGCGAGGCATTCGGCAGGGCCGAGCCCCATGCGCTCGCGCGTCTCGGCACGCATCAGGATTTCGTCGTTGAGCATTTTCAGGCGGCCGAGATTGCGCACCCGCGTGATCAGCGCGATGTCATCCACGGGCTTGGTCAAAAAGTCGTCGGCACCTGCCTCTAGCCCCTGGATCTTGTCAGAGGACTGGTCGAGCGCCGTCACCATCACGACGGGGATATGCTGGGTCGCCGGGTTCGACTTCAGGCGCCTGCAGACCTCGAACCCGTCCATGCCCGGCATCATCACGTCCAGCAGCACGACGTCGACACGCTCTCGGCTGCACACCTCGAGCGCCTCCCGCCCGGAGCAGGCCGTGAGGACGTCGAAGTACTCGGCCGACAGCCGCGCCTCGAGCAGCTTCACATTGGCTGGAATGTCGTCGACCACCAGAACGCGAGCAGTCATGGTTTACCCTACGCACTACTACTGGGCAGACGCGATTCTCCAATGAACCGGCGGATCGTGTCGATGAAGCCACTGACGGAAATGGGTTTGGAGATGTAGGCCTCGCATCCGCCCTCGCGAATGCGCTCCTCGTCCCCTTTCATGGCGAATGCCGTGACGGCTATGATCGGGATATCCCGCAGATCGTCGTCGTCCTTGAGCCACTTCGTGACCTCCAGCCCCGAGACCTCGGGGAGCTGGATGTCCATGATGATCAGGTCCGGGCGGTGCTCGCGCGCGAGATGGAGCGCTTCCATCCCGTGCCGCGTTTGGAGGGTTGCATAGCCGTGAGCGTCGAGCAGATCGTGGAAGAGCTTCATGTTGAGCTCATTGTCCTCCACGATCAGGACAAGCTTCGCTGATCGGCGCATGAGGGTTCGCAGGCCATTGATGGTCGCCCCTCGATCCTGATAATTCATGGCGTTGGCCAGCCTGCTCTTCACCCAGCCCACTGTTGCACCGATTCGAAGAACCCGCAGCAGGCGCAATGTGCCCCGGGAGCCGTAACCAACAGTTTAAGATATACAGTCACGGAAAATTAAATCTCCGAAGCGAGCGAAGAGCCTGCCGCGATGCGATCCGCACCTCAGATGCCCCTTGAAGAAGCCGAGGTGATCGGCCTCAAGGCCTTGGCTTTCCTGGCCGAGGACGAGGCGCGGCTGAGCCGGTTTCTGGCGTTGACGGGCCTGAGGGGGGATGAGCTCAGAGCGAGGGCCGCCGACGCGGCGACGCTATGGGCCGTTCTGAATCATCTGGCTGGCGATGAATCGATGCTCCTCGTTTTCGCAGCCTCGGCCTCGCTGCCGCCGGAGCGGATCGGGCCGGCCTTGCAGCTGCTTGCCAGCCAGGCGGACGGCACATGACGGCCAATCTGCAGGAGCGCATCCGGATCGGCATCGACCTCGGCGGCACCAAGATTGCCGCGGCGGCGCTGCTGCCGGATGGGCAAATGACCGAGGAGCTCCGGCTGCCGACCCCGCGGAACGACTATGAAGCGACGCTGGAATCCATTCGCCAGCTAGTGGAGCAGTTGGAGGCGAACACGGGGGAACGCGGAACCGTGGGTGTCGGAATGCCGGGCTCGATCTCGCCTGCGACCGGGCTCGTGCAGAATTCCAACTCGACCTGGCTCAACATGCAACCGTTCGACCGTGACCTCTCCCAGCGGCTCGGGCGGCGGGTTCGTCTTGCCAACGATGCGAACTGCTTCGCGCTGTCGGAAGCAACGGACGGAGCGGCTGCGGGAGCGCGCACCGTCTTCGGCGTCATTCTTGGCACCGGCTGCGGCGGCGGGATCGTCGTCAACGGTGAGCTGCTGAACGGCCCCCGCGGCATTGCCGGCGAGTGGGGCCACAATCCCCTGCCCTGGCCGGAGCCGGACGAGTACCCCGGGCCGCACTGCTGGTGCGGGCGGCGAGGTTGCATCGAAAAGTGGCTCTCGGGCCCCGCTCTGGAAGAGGATCACCATCGCGTCACAGGCGAGCGGCTGACCGCCGTCGAGATCGGCCGTCGCGCCGCCGCGGGCGATTCAGCAAGCCGCGATACGCTCGCGCGCCACGCATCGCGCCTGGCGCGGGGCTTGGCCCATGTGGTGAACATCCTCGACCCGGATGTCATCGTTTTGGGCGGCGGTCTCTCTCAGTTGAAACATCTTTACGACGTGGTTCCGAGGCTGATGGCAGACCACGTGCTCGCTCACAACGCGGCGGTGGACATCCGGCCCCCGAAATGGGGCGATGCCAGCGGCGTGCGCGGCGCCGCGTGGCTCTGGGGTCACGCGAGATAGTCTCCCGATTCCGAAGTTCCCCACTCCTAGGCGGTCACGCTCGGCGGCTCCGAGATATGTGACGAAATCAATTTGTCTTCCGTCCGCTGCTCTGGCTGGATGCGCATGGCTCGGGCTCCAGTATCGTGAGCTCCTTCAGCTCACCCCGGATGGAGAAATTCCCATAATCGATCAGGAGGCGCCGTGACACGCCGTTGTCGAAATAGATGAAGGACAGCTCATAGGCCGGCAAAGCGTCCTCCTGCTCGGTTCCCTTTTCGTAGTAGCTCAGAGCCACGGGCCAAGCGGGGAGCTCGTTCAAAACGTCGGCACCCGGAACTTCGGGAAGTTGCTTGTTGTAGCCCGGTGGGAGGCGGGAGCCGATATAGGCGTTCGTCGCGTAGACCTTCTCGCCTTTTTCGGAGGCATCGAACAGATCGGTGGTGAAGATATGCTTGCCCTCGCGGGCCGCCTCCAGCATCCGGCTCGAGTGCTGGATCGGGAAAATGGCTGCATTGGGCAGCTTTATGGTTTTCTTCTTGGGCTGCTTCAGCTCGACCCGGATTTCCGTCTTCCTGCGCACGGCTTCGCCGACGGTCTGCTCGACGCGCTGCTGGTTGCGGTATTGACTGTTCTCGAAGCGAAAGCGGTCACCGGCTGCATCCTCCCAGCTCGAGGTGCGCATGTCGGTGATGCTCGTTTCGCCCTCCTGGTTCGTCGTGCTGGTAACGAACCGCATCTTCTGCGTGAAACCGCTGCAGGCCGCCCCGGTGAACTCGTAGACCATTCGGCCCGTGAGCTCGGAAATCCCGGCACCCGGCCGCGCATCCACGAGTGTGATGTCGTACACGGCGCGATGCGGCGTAAGCCCGATCGCTTCCGCTGCTCCTGCGGGCACAAAAGCGGCCAGTGCGCTCCATGCAAGCCCTGCTGCGACCAGTCTCGGTCCAATGCCCATCAAGCCTCTCCAGCGAGGATCCGCCGCACATCTCGCCTGGGCCGGAAGCCTCACACGGTCGATGCGGCTTGCAAAGTCAGCACTCTCACGTCTACCAGAATGCTGTTTCCTGCAACGTAAACGATCTTGGGCCAAGCGATGTTCGAGCGCGGCGGTGTTTCCCTCGGCAGAGGCTTCCTGCGGCCGATCGCCCATCGCGGCCTGCACGACGCAGCCGAGGGAATTATCGAGAACACGGCCCCGGCCTTCGAAGCGGCGATTTCCCGCGGCTTCGGTATCGAGTGCGACTTGCGGCCCGCGAGCGATGGCACACCGTTCGTGTTCCACGATTCGACACTCGACAGACTGATCGATGCGGAGGGCCCTATTGCGGCCAGGGAACCGGCCCAGCTCTCTCGACTTTGCTACCGCGGCCAGAGCACTCGCATCATCTCTTATAGCGACCTGCTCGACCTGGTTGCCGGAAATGTGCCGCTGCTGGTCGAGATCAAGAGCGATTGGGATGAGCCGAACCCGGCCTTTCTCTCGGCCGTTGCAGAGCTCTCCATGGCCTACAGGGGCGCGCTCGCCCTCATGTCCTTCGATCCGGCCGTCATCACCGCATTGCGGCATCTGGCACCCACCATTCCGCGTGGCATCGTTTCCGGTTCTTACGAAGGGCCAGGCTGGTGCCGCGACAGAATAGACGCCGAGCGTGCCTATCGCCTCAGTCACTGCCTCGAGGCAGGCCCTGCCGAGCCGAGCTTCATCGCTTACCATGTCGACGACCTGCCCACGCCCGTTACACGCTTTGCACGCGAGGTGATACGGCTGCCCGTCTTTGCGTGGACCGTCCGCACGGCCGCACAGCTCCGGCACGCGGCGGCCTGGGCAGATGCACCGATCTTCGAAGGCTGTGATCCCTGCCCGGCATAACCGGCGCTTGTGCTTGTACTCTTGATCATGAAAACCAATGGATTAAGTCAGGTTTGCGAATTGCCCGTGGGGACGACCTCACAGTTAAGGGGCCTCGGCAGGGACGACCCTGGGTCATTCGGGAGGGCCGCATGGCTTGGGTAGTCCTCTTTATAGCGGCCGGGCTGGAAGTCGCATGGGCCATCGGCTTGAAGTACACTCACGGCTTCACGCGATTATGGCCATCCGTTCTCACACTACTGGCGATGGCTACAAGCATGTACCTGCTGGCGATCGCGGCCAGAACGCTGCCCATCGGCACGGCCTACGCCGTGTGGGTCGGCATCGGCGCGACCGGGACGGCAATCCTCGGCATGGTTCTTTTCTCTGAACCCGCGAATGCGGCGCGGATCGCCTGCCTTGGGCTCATCATCGCCGGAGTCCTGGGTTTACGTCTCCTCGAAGGCGGCTGAAGCAAAAGGCCGCGCTCGGCAGCCGTGCCGTCGACCTGGCCGGGCGGCCTGATATGCTGAGCGAACGGAGCGCTTCCGGAGCAATGATGAAACGGGACGAGGCTGCAGTCGTGCGTGTCACCACCTCGATCGCCGAGATCGATGGGAACGCCTGGGACGCGTGCGCCAACCCGGATGCCAAAGGCTTCAACCCGTTAGTCAGTCACGCCTTCCTGAAGGCACTGGAAGAGGCAGGCACAGTCGGGCGCCGCGCCGGCTGGCTGCCTCAGCATCTCGTGCTCGAAGGACCGGCTGGCCACATCGCCGCCTGCATGCCCCTCTATCTCAAGAGCCACAGCCGCGGAGAGTACGTCTTCGACTGGAGCTGGGCCGATGCCTACGAGCGGGCCGGCGGCAGCTATTACCCGAAGCTGCAGAGCGCAGTACCGTTTACGCCCGTGCCTGGGCCGCGCCTGCTCGTTCCCCCTGGTCCCGACCGGGACGAGCGCGAGCGGACACTGGCCCTGGCCGCCATCGCATTGGCCGAGCGCCTGAGAGTATCATCGCTGCACATCACCTTCCCGACCGAGGGCGAGTGGCGGCGCTTACCGGAGCTGGGCTTCCTGCAACGGACCGACCAGCAGTTCCACTGGCATAACGAAGGCTACAGGTCCTTCGAGGATTTCTTGGCGAGCCTCGCTTCACGCAAACGCAAGGCCATCCGCAAGGAGCGCGCCCAGGCCCTCGCGCCAGGCATCTCGGTCGAGCTCCTGACCGGCAGCGACATCCACGAGAGGCACTGGGACGCGTTCTTCGCGTTCTACATGGACACGGGATCGCGCAAATGGGGCCGGCCATACCTCAATCGCCGGTTCTTTTCGCTCCTGGGCGAAGCCATGGCCGACCGCTGCCTTCTCGTCATGGCGAAGCGGAATGGGCGCTACGTCGCCGGCGCGCTGAATTTGATCGGAGGTGACTGCCTCTATGGCCGCTACTGGGGCGCCATCGAGCATCATCCGTGCCTGCACTTCGAGATCTGCTACTACCAGGCGATCGACTTCGCCATCGCCCGTGGCCTTCCCCGCATCGAGGCGGGCGCCCAGGGCGAGCACAAACTGGCGCGCGGCTACATGCCCGTGCCGACCTACTCATTGCACTGGATCGCCGATCGCAACTTCCGCCGGGCTGTCGCGCGCTACCTCGAGGAGGAACGCCGGGAGATGGCCGAGCATCGCGAGCTGTTGGCCGCCTATGGCCCCTACCGGAAAGCCGCGGCCGCCAGCGAGGAAACGTTCTGATGTCCAACAGGCGATGAAGAGGACCGTGCATGACCTACGATGACAACAACGTGTTCGCGAAGATCCTGAGAGGCGAGTTGCCGGCGCACAAGGTCTACGAGGACGAGCATACGCTCGCCTTCATGGACATCATGCCCCGCTGCAAAGGGCACACGCTCGTCATTCCGAAGACCCCTGCGCGTAACATCCTCGACGCCACGCCCGAGCAGCTCGCCACCTGCATGATTACGGTCCAGCGCCTCGCCGCTGCGGTCATGAAGGCGTTCGACGCAACCGGAGTCACGATCCAGCAGTTCAATGAACCTGCGGGCGGACAGGTCGTTTTCCACCTTCACTTCCATGTGCTGCCCCGCTGGGAAGGCGTTCACCTCGGGCCGCATACGGGCAAGATGGAGGATAACGAAGTGCTTGCCGCGAACGCGGAGAAGATCCGGCAGGCCCTTGCTTCGTAATCCGATTTGACGTTCGCGCTCCGCGCCGGAAGGCGCGGCAGCGCGCCCCAGGGGGCGGCAAGGCACACTCGGAAGGAGATGCCTATGGCGTGCATCCTGGTCATCGGAGCCAGCCGGGGTACCGGGCTCGAGACAGTGCGCAAGGCGCTCGCGGCCGGGCATCATGTCCGGGCGCTCGCCAGGTCGGCGGCGAGCATTCCGATCGTGGACGAGCGGCTCGAGAAGATTACCGGCGATGCAACCGATAGAACGGCACTGCTCAATGCGCTCGAGGGCATCGACGCGGTCATCGTGACGCTCGGCGTTTCGCCAAGCCTCAGCACCAGCCTGTCGGGCACGCGCCTGTTTTCGACGGCCACCCGCGCCCTGGTCGACACGATGAAGGAAAAGGGCGTGCGCCGTCTCGTCGCCATCACCGGCATCGGCGCCGGCGAAAGCCGCGGGCATGGCGGCCCCCTCTACGACTGGGTGATCTTCCCGCTCATGCTCAAGCGCGTCTATGACGACAAGGACATGCAGGAGCAGATCATCCGCCGGAGCGGCCTCGACTGGACCATCGTCCGCCCCGGCCTGCTGACCAACGGACCTGAAACCGGCCGCTATCGCGCCCTGCTCGACCCGGCCCAGTGGCGCGCCGACAGCATCAGCCGAGCGGACGTGGCGGATTTTCTGGCAAAAGAGGTCACAGAACGGAAGTACGTGGGGCAAGCACCCGTTCTGGTGGGGTGATTTCCGAGCGAATGGCGAAATAGCGAATGGCAAATAGGGGCTTCCTCATTCCCTATCCGCTACTCACTATTCGCTATTCGCCCTCAGCAAATCAATCCGGCTTCCGCGGCACCGTCGGGACAGTGCCGGTGGATTTCCGGTCGCGCTTCTCCTTTGGCCCCGGCAGCGCCTTGCGCGGTACCGCCGCCTCGATGAGGGCCTTCTCGGCCTCATCCTCGAGATCCTCGTCCTCCTCGTCCTCGTCCTTGGCCTTCGGAGGCTTGGGCTCGCCGGGGATGATCTCGAAGTCGAGTTTCTGGTCGGCACCTTCGCCGGTAACGAGCACCTTCACGGTGCCGCCGTGCTCCAGCTTGCCGAACAGCAGCTCGTCTGCCAGCGGCTTCTTGATGTACTCCTGGATCACGCGGGCCAGTGGACGGGCGCCGAACTTGTCGTCGTAGCCCTTCTCGGCCAGCCACTTGGTCGCCGCCTCGGACAGCTCGATGGTGACGCCGCGATCCGCGAGCTGCGCCTCGAGCTGGAAGATGAACTTCTCCACCACCTTGAAGATGATCTCCGGCGGCAGACCCGAGAACGGAATGACCGCGTCCAGACGGTTGCGGAACTCAGGCGTGAACAGCTTGTTGATCGCCTCCTGGTCCTCGCCCTCGCGCCTCGCCCGGTTGAAGCCCATCGGCGCCTTGGCCAGATCGCTGGCGCCCGCATTGGTCGTCATGATCAGGATGACGTTGCGGAAGTCGACCTGCTTGCCGTTGTGGTCGGTGAGCTTGCCGTGGTCCATCACCTGCAGGAGGATGTTGAAGAGATCGGGATGCGCCTTCTCGATCTCGTCCAGCAGCAGGACGCAATGGGGATGCTGATCAACGCCATCGGTGAGCAGACCGCCCTGGTCGAAACCGACATAGCCCGGGGGCGCACCGATGAGCCGCGAGACCGTGTGCTTCTCCATGTACTCCGACATGTCGAAGCGCAGCAGCTCGACGCCCATGAGGTTCGCGAGTTGCTTGGCAACCTCGGTTTTGCCGACACCCGTCGGGCCTGAGAACAGGTAGCAGCCAATCGGCTTCTCCGGCTCCCTGAGCCCCGCACGGGCGAGCTTGATGGCCGAGGCCAACGCCTCGATGGCGCGGTCCTGGCCGAACACCAGCCGCTTCAGATCGCGCTCGAGATTGCTCAGCACCTCGGCGTCGCTCTTGGTGATCGTCTTCGGCGGGATGCGCGCCATCGTGGCGACGGTCGCCTCCACCTCCTTGACGGTGATCTTCTTCTTGCGCTTGCCCTCCGGCACCAGCATCTGCGAGGCGCCCGTCTCGTCGATCACGTCGATCGCCTTGTCGGGCAGCTTGCGGTCGTGGATGTACTTAGCCGACAACTCCACCGCGGCCTTGATGGCCTCGTTGGTGTACTTGAGTTTGTGGTACTCCTCGAAGTACGGCTTCAGGCCCTTCAGGATCTCGATCGAGTCCTCGATCGTCGGCTCCTTCACGTCGATCTTCTGGAAGCGACGGACCAGCGCTCGATCCTTTTCGAAGTGTTGCCGGTACTCCTTATAGGTGGTCGACCCGATGCAACGCACTGTGCCC
Source organism: Hyphomicrobiaceae bacterium (assembly GCA_036380915.1). Lineage (GTDB taxonomy): Bacteria > Pseudomonadota > Alphaproteobacteria > Rhizobiales > Hyphomicrobiaceae > ZC4RG25. The sequence continues at coordinate 22,672 of DASVDU010000255.1, forward strand.
GACTGCAGGGCGGGCTTTAGCAGGTTCGATGCATCCATGGCGCCGCCTGAGGTGGCGCCCGCACCAATCACGGTGTGGATCTCGTCGATGAAGAGGATCGCACCGGGGTAGTTCTCGATCTCCTTCATGACGGCCTTGAGCCGCTCCTCGAAGTCGCCCCGGTAGCGGGTGCCAGCGAGCAGAGCGCCCATGTCGAGCGCAAAGATCGTCGCGTTCTTGAGAACGTCCGGCACCTCGCCGCGGATGATCTTGCGGGCGAGGCCCTCGGCGATCGCCGTCTTGCCGACGCCCGGATCACCGACGAACAGCGGATTGTTCTTCTGCCGGCGGCAGAGCACCTGGATCGTCCGCAGCACCTCGGCCTCGCGGCCGATGAGCGGATCGATGCGGCCCTCGCGCGCCTTCTTGTTCAGGTTGACGCAGTAGGTGTTGAGCGCATCGGCCCCCGGCTTCTTGCCGTCGCCCTCGGTCGTGTCCTCGTCGACGCCACGCGCCGGGCGCGGATCGGACATGCCAGGCCGCTTGGCGATGCCATGGCTAATGTACTGGACCGCGTCGAACCGCGTCATCTCCTGCTCCTGCAGGAAGAAGGCGGCATGGCTCTCGCGCTCGGCAAAGATGGCAACGAGCACATTCGCCCCCGTGACCTCCTCGCGTCCCGACGACTGCACGTGCACCACGGCGCGGTGGATCACGCGCTGGAAGCCGGTGGTCGGCTGCGCTTCGGATGGTCCGCTCACCTGCAGCGAGCCGAGCTCGGTATCCAGATATTCAGTGACGCGATTGCGCAGCGCGTCGATGTCGACGTTGCAGGCCCGCATCACGCCGGCCGCGTCGCGGTCGTCGATCAGCGCGAGCAGAAGGTGTTCGAGCGTGGCGTACTCGTGCTTGCGCTCGTTGGCGTATTCCAGCGCCCGGTGAAGCGCTGCTTCGAGACTCTGTGAGAACGATGGCAAGGGGGAGCTACTCCTTCTCCATGGTGCATTGAAGAGGATGGCCATGCTGACGCGAGAAATCCATGACCTGCGTCACCTTGGTTTCTGCCACTTCATACGTATAGACACCGCACATCCCGACGCCCTTGTGGTGGACGTGCAGCATAATGCGTGTCGCTTCTTCCCGTCCCTTATTGAAGAACCTCTCGAGCACATGCACGACGAACTCCATCGGCGTGTAATCGTCGTTGAGCAGCAACACCTTGTACAGGTGCGGCCGCTTCGTCTTGGGCCGGGTTTTCGTAACGAGACCAGTGCGACCGTCTTCCTCGCTGCCTCTGTCCGGCCCGTTGTTCCCTGCCATCGCCATCAATTTCGTCATCTGCTCCACACGCTCCGCGTCTGAAGCGTCCCTACCTAGCTCGCCAATCAAGTTTCCAAGTTCCAGGATTTCAAGTTACGCAACCTTTGCGGCGCGGCAACCCCCGGATCGCGAACATTATACGCGATCTTCAGCCGAAACGATCCACTCGCTTGCAATCAATCAGCGCCGATCGGACGCAAAAAAGGCCCGGTCCACATGCCCGAGCCTGCCAGCCGTTCGGCCCAGCACTACGGCTGTTCCACCTGGGGTGCTCACCGACCCGTGTCAAGGGGCTTGTAAGCCTCCTTGGCGAGGTTGGCATACATCCCGCCGAGCTTCGTCATCTGCTGCATGTACTCGTCGTACACGCGTCTGGCATAGCTGGTCTGTATCTCGATGGCCTGCTCCAGGCTCTTGGCGGCCAGCAGCTTCTCGAACGTCTTTGTGCTCTGCTCGAATGAGCGCTTGCTGTAATCAGTCATTTCGGCAGCAATTGCCTGCCAGTTCTTGTTCCAGTCTCCCAACAGGCGCATTGCACGATCCAGGTTTTCCTGGCCGAGCTTTTGCACGTCCACACTGTTCATCATGACGCAATCCTGTGTGCGAGCGGGGCTGCGGAGGGGCAGCTTCGCGAGTTTGCGCTGCACAACATACGCCTGTGAGCTACCACGTCAAGTCAGCCAGTCCCTCGAAATTCAACCGTGGCTGGTGCCGCCATTCCGACGTTCGCCCGAGCCCGTATCATCCAAGCGTCGGCCATTAACCAGATTCTAGTCCCCGCCTCGTAGAGTTCGAGCAACCCAAAGGCGCACTGCTTGGGGGGCCGTCGGAACGCCGCAAAGGTGCCCCAAACCGCTGTTTCGGTGGGAACGGGTCAGCAACTGGGGCGCGGCCGGGGGGGTGTGGCAGTCACCAATACCCCGCCAACGCTTTCGAGCGCCGGAGCGGCCGCGAAGGCCCGGCATCGTGTGGTGAGTAATTGATGCGGCTCGACACATTCAATCTCGACCTGCGGCGCCTGCACGTCGGTTTCTGTCTGCTCGCCGCAATGCTCGTCGCGTTGTCCTGGCCTGGTGAGGCTTCGGCCAGTAACCGCCGGGCCTCGATGGTGATCGACGCCAACACCGGCAAGGTGCTGCACGCCTCCAATGCGGACGCGCCGCGCCATCCAGCCTCCCTCACGAAGATGATGACCCTTTACCTCGTTTTCGAGGAGATCGAGAGCGGCCGTCTTTCGCTCGATTCCAAGATCAAGATGACGAAGTGGGGCGCGATGGCGCCGCCCTCCAAGCTCGGTCTTAAGGAAGGCGAGGAGATCTCCGTCCGCGACGCGATACGGGCCCTGGTGACCAAGTCGGCCAATGACGTCGCGAGGGCGATTGGCGAGCACATCGGCGGGACCGAGGTGAACTTCGCCAAGATGATGACCGAGAAGGCGCGCCTGCTCGGCATGTCGAATACGACGTTTCGCAATGCATCCGGCCTGCCGGACGTCGAGCAGGTGACGACCGCGCGGGACATGCTGACGCTGGCGATGCATCTGCAGGACGATTTCCCGCAGCATTATCACTTCTTCTCGACGCGCGTCTTCAATTTCCGTGGCCGGTCGTATCGCAACCACAATGCGCTGCTCCGGACCTACCCTGGAACGGACGGACTGAAGACCGGCTACATCCGCATGTCGGGCTTCAACGTGGTGACCTCCGTGCGGCGGGGCGGCCGGCACGTGGTCGCCGCAGTGTTCGGCGGCAAGACCGCGGCAAGCCGCGATGCCGAGATGCGCGCGCTGCTCAACCGCACGATCTCCAAGGGCTCGACCAAGAAGACCCGCAAGCCGGACGCAGTCTCGTTCTATCGCGCGACACCGCGGGCTCCGGCGAAGCGGCCCGAGCCTGCAGCGGAGCCGACCGTCGTGGCAGCGAGCACCGCTCCTCCGGTTCCAACCCGAGCGGCGGAGGCTCCACCCGTTTCCGCCGACTCCACCTCCAAGGCACCGACGATCTCCGTCGCGAAGGTGCGGTCGGTCCCGGTGGCGCCGATGGCGGCTCAGGAGAACGAGCCAGTCCTCGTACAGGCATCGGCTGGACGTGTCGCGACGAGCAGACCACCTGGAGCGATGGCGCTTGGCCGCAAACCATCCACGCTTGATGCCCAGGCCGAAGCCCTGCAGCAGGAGCAGCCGGCGGTCGAACGCGTCGCCTTCGTCGATGCTTCGGCCCTGTCGCCTGCTCCCTCTCCGGCTCCAGTGACCCGGGCGGCCCCTTCAGCCGAAGCGGCACCAAAGACGGCTTCGCAGGAAGCGTCCAAGTCAGCCCGTGAGGGCAGCTACGTGTTGCAGGTCGGCGCCTACTCGACGGCCGCCGAGGCGAAGAAGGCCCTCGTTGCGACGCTGGAACGCGCTCCCGCCCTGCTCGCCGAAGCCTCCCCGGTGACCGTTCCGGTCAAGGCCGGCGCCAAGCAGCTCTACCGCGCGCGGTTCACAGGTTTCGACCCCGCCGCGGCACGAAGCACCTGTGAGGAGCTGCGCCGCCGGAGCATCGACTGCTTCGTCACCAAAGCCGACTGATACGCGCCAGTGCTCAACGCCCGAGCAGTATGTCTTTTGCCAGATTGATTTTCGCCGCGAGATAGCTCGAGCCACCGACATCGGGGTGCAGCTTCAGCATCAGCTCCCGGTGTGCCCGCCGGATCTCCTCCTCGCTGGCGCCAGGCGCGAGGCCCAGAACGTCGTAAGCCTGCTCGCGCGTCATGTCCTCGCCACCCGCGGCAGCCGAGCCGGCGCGAGCCATGTCATCCCGCCATGAGGGGTAGACGCTGTCGAGATAGGCCTCGACGATCTGCGCCGACTGCATGTCGCTGAACCGGCACTCCTGCCACAGCATCGCCAGCTCCGCCGGTGCCAGGGTTTCGAACTCCCGTCCCGCAAATGTGCCCTTCAGAACGCGGCCGCGCATGGCGCCGGTATCGTGCTCGAGCTCCACCTCCAGATAGTCCGTCACCACCCGCGAGCTCTGGCCCGGGCTCTTGTTGGGCTGGCGCAATGGCGCGCCGCCGCCTCCGAAGAGCATCCAGGTTCCGAACGCTGCGAGCGGGCCCGCCCAGGACAGCAGCCCTCGCAAGGCCAGCGCCGCGGCGGCGGCGAGCGCCACAACGCCTGTGACGATGCGGATCTGGCGCGCCATGGCGCTGACGTTGGCTCGCGTGAACCCGCGCAGCGCCAGCAGGACCAAGAGCAACGCCGCCAGGCCGAGCAGGAAGTACTGCATGCCCCCTGTTCTCTCTCACTTCATCTGCGCAAGCAGCAGCTGTGCGCCCCGGCCAGCGCTCCGATGGCTGAGCCGCTCGAGCGCCATCCGGCCACCAGCCGCATAGACGGCAACCGCCGAAAGCAGCTCGCGGAGCTGCGCAGCCGATCCCGCGTCGAACCGGCAGTAGGCGCCGCGCGTCAGCCGGGCAATTTCACGGAAGGCCCGTTCGGCGCGCGCATCATGGCCCTCCTGAAACAGGAACACCGGCACGCCCAGTAAGGCCAGCTCGCCCGCGCGGCCGCACAGGTCATCGATGCTCTCCTCCATGCAGTCGCCGACGTAGACGAGCGCGTTGATCTTCCGCCGCTCGGTCTCTTGGCGCGCATGCGAGAGGACCTTGCGGATCTGCGTGTAGCCACCCTGGCAGGAAACCGTGGTCATCAGCCGGGCCAGCGCGTCGGGGTCCGACACCCATTTCGACGCCCGGCATTCGCCGGCACCGCGGAAGTAGACGAGTTGTACGTCGAGCCCGCCAACCTCCTTGACCGCCTTGAACATGTCGGCCTGCAAGCCCAGCGCCATGTCCCAGGTCGGCTGGCGGCTCATGGTGGCATCCATGGCGAAGACGAGCCGGCCGCGTGCGGTTGCGTGCGGCGTCATCGCCTTCATGCGGGAGATGAACTGGGCCACATCCCGATCCGAGGAGCGGCTCGCCGGCGTGGTGTCCTGGCGGGCTTTGTCGAGAGGCGCGCCCGATCCCCTCGTCGTAAACGGCTCCGTCACGGACCCGCTCTCCGTTGCACCAGACGTCCTGCTTCCCTTGCCCATGGCCTACCCTAACTCCACGCGCACCGGCCGACAGATTAGCCGGATCCGGCGCTTAACCGGCTATTGACAGGTGGCCTTCCGGCAGGCTCCGCGCAATACCAATCCCCGCCCGCCCACAGAGCCTCACTGCCGCGGCGTGGCGAGAGAGGTGTCGAGACCGAGCCCCAGAAGCTGCACGTTGCCGCCAGTCGCGGTGATGTCGGTGCTGCGGACTCGCTCCGTCGCAAAGCGCGGCAGATAGTGCGGCCCGCCGGCCTTGGGGCCGGTACCGGACAGCCCCTCGCCGCCAAACGGCTGCACACCCACCACGGCGCCGATCTGGTTGCGATTGACGTAGAGATTGCCGACGCGGGCGCGCTCGGCAACGAAATCGGCAACGGCCTCGATGCGGCTGTGCAGGCCCAGCGTCAGACCGTAGCCAGTCGCGTTGATGGCATCGATCACCTCCCCCAGGTGCCCCTGCTGGTAGCGGATCACGTGCAGGATTGGTCCGAACACCTCGCGTTCCAGACGGGCGATGTGGTCGATCTCGAAAACCGCCGGAGTGACGTAGGTGCCGACCCGGCATTTTTCCGGCAGCTTCAGATCCGCCAGCACCTTGGCCTCGCGGTACATGCGCGCCTTGTGCGCGTCGAGCGTGTCCTGGGCCGTCTCATCGATAACGGGGCCCAAATCCGTTCCGTAGTCGAACGGATCGCCGACATCGAGCTCCTCGACGGCGCCGACCAGCATGTCGATCACGCGCTTGGCGACGTCCTCCTGGACGAACAGCACCCGGGCCGCCGAGCAGCGCTGCCCGGCACTGTCGAACGCCGAGCGGACGGCATCCCGCACCACCTGCTCCGGCAAGGCGCTGGAATCGACGATCATGGCGTTCATGCCGCCCGTCTCGGCGATGAACGGCACGATGGCGGCGCGCCGGTCGGCCAGCGCCCGCTGGATGTGCCAACCCGTCTCGTTGGAGCCGGTGAAAGCCACACCCTGGATGCGCGTGTCCTTGACGAGCATGGCGCCGATGTCGCCTGCGCCCGGCAACAGATGCAGCACATCGGGCGGCACGCCGGCCTCGTGCAGGAGCCTGGTGGTGAAGTAGGCGGTCATGGGCGTCTGCTCGGCCGGTTTCGCCAGCACAGGGTTGCCGGCGGCCAAAGCTGCGGAAACCTGCCCCGTGAAGATGGCAATCGGAAAGTTCCAGGGACTGATGCAGGCGAACGGGCCACGGCCCCTCAGCTCCAGCGTGTTCCGCTCGCCGGTCGGCCCATGAAGCTCCGTCGGCCCCGAGAACAGCCGCCGCGCCTCGCTCGCGTAGTAGCGCAGAAAATCCACTGCCTCGCGGATGTCGGCCTGGGCGTTCTCGAGGGTCTTGCCGGCTTCGGCCACGATCACCGCCATGAGCCGTGCCCGGTCCCGCTCGAGCAGGTCCGCAGCCTTCTCAAGAATTTCGGCACGTGCCGGTCCACCGCGCAGATCCCAGTCGCGCGCGGCCGCACAGGCGCGGGTGATCGCCTCCTCGACCATGTCGGCGTCCGCGAGACGCACCGTCCCAAGCTCGCGGCGATGATCATGCGGACAGGTTGCAATCAGCTCCTCGCCGCCGGCGGGCGTCTCGCCGCCGATGATCGGGCCGACCGCCAGCGGCTGCTGGAGCGCTTCGGCCATTTCGGCCTGCAGGGCCGACCGTACCGTCGGCTCGCTCAGCGGCAGGCCGAGACTGTTGCGCCGGGCGGGACCGTAGATTTCGGGCGGCCGCGGCAGCCTGGACGGCCGCGCCTCTGGCGGCAGCTCCCGCTCGCTCTCGGCCATCTCGACCGGATCGCGGATGATATCGGCGACCGGAGCCTCCTCGTCCGCCAGCCGGTTCACGAAAGAGGTATTGGCGCCGTTCTCGAGCAGCCGGCGCACCAGATAAGCGAGCAGGTCCTCGTGTCCGCCGACCGGCGCGTACACGCGGCACGGCCGGTTGAGCTTGCCCCGCCCGACGACCTCCTCGTAAAGCGCCTCGCCCATGCCGTGCAGGCGCTGGAATTCGTACGGCGCATCGCCGGCCGACACGAAGGCCGCCGCGACCGTGTGCGCATTATGCGTGGCGAATTGCGGATAGAACGCCTGCGGATCGGAGAGCAGAAGCCGCATGCAGGCGAGATATGAAACGTCGGTATGCAGCTTGCGGGTGAAGACCGGATAGTCGGCAAACCCCCTTTCCTGTGCCCACTTGATCTCGCTGTCCCAATAGGCGCCCTTCACGAGCCGTACCGGCAGACGCTTGCCGGTACGGAGCGCCAGCCGTCTCAGCCAGCGGAGAACCGGAATGGCGCGCTTGCCGTAGGCCTGCACGGCAAGGCCCAGCCCGTGCCAGCCATCGAGCTTCGGATCGGCCAGCACCCGCGCGAACAGCTCGAGGGACAGGTCGAGCCGGTCCTGCTCCTCGGCATCGATCGTGACCGCGATGCCGCGTGCCCGTGCCGCCGCCGCCAGCTCGACGATCCGCGGAAGGAGCTCGCGTTCGAGCCGCGCCTCCTTGCCCGGCTCGTAGCGTGGATGGATTGCAGAGAGCTTGACCGAAAGGCTGGGCCGCGCCATCAGCGCATCGGGGTGCTCGGAAACGAGCGGCCCGGCATGCCGGCCCACCTCGTCGAGCGCAAGCATGTATCTCTCGAAATAGCGCTCCGCATCCCGTGCCGTTTTCGCCGCTTCGCCCAGCATGTCGTAAGAGAAGCGATAGCCGCGCGCCTCCATCGGCGCAGCGCGCCCCAGGGCTTCCTTGATGGTCCGGCCGAGCACGAACTGGTTGCCCAGGATACGCATGGCGTGCCGCAGCGCCTGCCGGATCACCGGCTCGCCGGAGCGCACCACCATGCGCTTCAGCAGGTTGGTCGGGCGCTCGCTCTTTGCGTCCCGGAGCTTGACGATCTGCCCGGTCAGCATCAGCCCCCAGGTCGAGGCGTTGACGAACAGGCTGTCCGACCGGCCGAGATGCTTCTCCCACTGGCCGCCACCGATCTTCTCGGCAATCAGCTTGTCGGCGGTCTCGGTGTCTGGAATGCGCAGCAGTGCCTCCGCGAGGCACATGAGGATGACGCCTTCCTCGCTGGTCAGCCCGTATTCCAGCATGAAGGCATCGATCCCCGAGTATTTGTGCCGTCCCGCGCGCGCCGCGTGAACGAAGCGCCGCGCCAGGTCGCCGATGCGCCGCCGCTCGTCCTCGGCGAAGATGGCCCGCTCGATCAGAGCCCCCACCAGCCTCTGCTCATCCATGAGGTGATAGGCGGCGATCTCGTCTCGCGGCGGAATCACCTGTTCCGCATCGCGCTTGCCCGAGTGCAGTGCTATGAGCTGGTTGGCCATGTCGGTCGTCTCATCGGACTCACATTGCTATTTATTTAGCAGATTGCAGACCCGGCTCCGATCAATTCCGCCGCGCCTCGATGCGTCGGTGGCCTGCTGCAAGATGGCTGCTATCGCGAAGAGGCCCTTGACGAACAAGCCATCCCGCACGACGTTGCGCGCCGCAACATAAGGCTGCGAAAGATGGGGTAGGTCCGGTGTCGCCAGGACAGGTCATGGTCGTTCGCTCCCTCGCCCCACTGCGCGAGGTCGTCGGTGGCTGGCGCAGCGGCGGCGAGCGCATCGGACTCGTGCCGACGATGGGCGCCTTGCACGAGGGCCACCTCGCCCTGGTGCGCACCGCGAAGGCCCGTGCCGGGCGGGTGGTGGTGTCGATTTTCGTGAACCCTACCCAGTTCGCGCCACACGAGGATTTCACCACCTATCCCAGGGACGAGGCCGGCGATCTCGAAAAGCTGGCCGCAATCGGCTGCGACCTCGTCTGGGCGCCAGACGTGAACGTAATGTATCCCCCCGGCTTTGCCACCAGCATCGTGCCGAAGGGGCCGGCGGAGGGCCTGGAGACCGATCATCGGCCCAATTTCTTCGTGGGGGTCGCCACGGTCTGCACCAAGCTGTTCACCCAGGTCGCGCCCGATCTCGCCGTGTTCGGGGAAAAGGACTATCAGCAGCTCTGTGTCATCCGGCAGGTGGTAAAGGATCTCGACCTGCCCCTGGAGATCGTCGCCCACCCCACGGTGCGCGAGCCGGACGGCCTCGCGATGAGCTCGCGCAATGCCTATATGACTGCCGAGGAGCGGGCACGCGCGCCGATAATACATAAGGTGCTGCTGCAGACGGCAGAAGCGGTTGCCAGCGGGCAGGGCATAGCCGCGGCCACGAGCTGTGGACGTGAGGAGCTTGTGGCCGCCGGCTTCAAGGTCGACTACCTGGAAGTGCGCGACGCAGAGACGCTTGCTCCTGTCGAGGACGGGTCGAAACGGCCGCTTCGGGTGCTCGCCGCCGCTTGGCTCGGCAAGACGCGGCTGATCGACAACGTGGCGGTCGGCTAACCGAACCCAAATACCACACCGGGATTGCCGGGATCGCTTCGAAGCTATTCCGCGACCCTGGCGAAACTTGCCAAGCCACGGCGGCTTGTGCGAGGCAACTGCCCGGTATCCAGCGTGAGATTCGCCGGCACGGGTCCCGGAAATACACTCGTGCCGGGCGTGTGCTTCGTCCGCTCGAGCGAGGTCCAACGCGCATGGCCCAGTCTCAACGCGATCTGTTCGCAAGGCTTGTAGACGAAATGAACCACAAGACGGCGCGCGCCCGCAGGGTCATCGACGCCTCAGACACCTATACGGCTGCAGATATCGAGGTCCTGGAGGGGCTCGAGCCTGTCCGCCGGCGCCCCGGCATGTATATCGGCGGCACCGACGAGAGGGCGCTGCATCACCTGTTCGCCGAGGTCATCGACAACGCCATGGACGAGGCGGTGGCGGGTCATGCGAGCTGGATCGACGTGCATCTCGATGCGGACGGCTTTCTGACGGTGACGGACAACGGCCGCGGCATTCCCGTCGACCCGCATCCCAAGTTCAAGGACAAGTCCGCCCTCGAGGTCATCATGACCACGCTGCACTCGGGCGGCAAATTCGAGAGCAAGGCCTACAACACCTCGGGCGGACTGCACGGTGTCGGCGTTTCCGTCGTCAACGCGCTCTCAGAGACTTTGGAGGTCGAGGTCGCGCGCGGCCAGCAGCTCTACCGCATGGTGTTCAGCCGCGGCGAGCCGCAAGGCAAGTTGCAGAGGCTTGGCTCGATCATGAACCGGCGCGGCACGAAGGTGCGCTTCAAGCCGGACGAGAAGATCTTCGGCAAAGGCGTGGCCTTCAAGCCGGCGCGGCTCTTCCGCATGGCGCGCTCGAAAGCCTACCTGTTCGGCGGCGTCGAGATCCGCTGGTCGTGCGACCCGTCCCTGATCAAGGACGACACACCGGCCGAGGCGGTGTTTCACTTCCCCGGCGGGCTCAAGGACTACATGCTCGCCACCATCAACGGCCGCACGCTCGTGACCAAGGACATGTTCACGGGCTGCGTCGAGAAGGAAGGCCGGCACGGCTCCGTCGAGTGGGCCATCGCCTGGATGGCCGACGAGGACGGCTTTTCCAGCTCGTACTGCAACACCATCCCGACACCCGAAGGCGGAACGCACGAGCAGGGCCTGCGCCAGGCGCTGACCAAGGGCCTCCGCGCCTACGGTGAGCTCGTCGGCAACCGCCGCGCGGCACAGATCACCGCCGATGACGTGATGAGCACGGCCGCCTCGATGCTTTCCGTGTTCATCCGTGAGCCAGAATTCCAGGGCCAGACGAAGGACAAGCTCGCCACGCAGGAGGCCGCCCGCATCGTCGAGACCACGGTGCGCGACGCCTTCGACCACTGGCTCGCCGAATCGCCGGCGCAAGCCACCCGCCTGCTCGAGTGGACCATCGAGCAGGCGGAGCAGCGCCTGAAGCGGAAGCGCGAGAAGGAGGTCAGCCGGCAGAGCGCGACACGCAAGCTGCGCCTGCCCGGCAAGCTCGCCGACTGCACGATCCAGTCCGCAAAAGGCACCGAGATTTTCATCGTCGAGGGCGACTCGGCCGGCGGCTCGGCGAAAAGCGCGCGCGAGCGCGAAACGCAGGCCGTCCTGCCACTCCGGGGCAAGATCCTGAACGTGGCCAACGCCTCATCGGCCAAGCTCGCGCAGAACCAGCTCCTTTCGGACCTCATACTGGCGCTCGGCGTCGGTACGGGCTCCAAGTACCGGGACGAGGACTTGCGCTACGAGCGCGTCATCGTCATGACCGACGCCGACGTCGACGGCGCGCATATCGCGTCGCTGCTGATCACGTTCTTCTACCAGCAGATGCCGCAGCTCATCGACAACGGTCATCTCTTCCTGGCTGTGCCACCGCTCTACAAGATCACGCAGGGCACGCAGTCGGCCTATGCGCGTGACGAGAAGCACAAGGAGGAGCTGCTGCAGACCGTCTTCAATGGCCGCGGCAAGATCGAGATCAGCCGCTTCAAGGGCCTCGGTGAGATGAATGCCGCTCAGCTCAAGGAAACCACCATGGATCCGAAGCGGCGCACCCTTCTGCGCGTCGAAATCGGTGACGGCGACCGCAGCGAGATTGCCGAGGCGGTGAACAATCTCATGGGCTCGAAGCCGGAGGCGCGTTTCCGCTTCATCCAGGAGCGTGCGGCGTTCGCCAAGGATCTGGATATCTGACGGTGCGGACCAACGACTCCCTTTCAGCCGAATGAGAGCGCAACTCGAGCGCGACCGATTCACTGGAATAAGCAGAGGAGCCGGGCCTTTGGGCCCGGCTTTCTGATTCCCGTGCAGGTTCTCGATCTCAGGTATAAAGGCTGTGTGTGAGGCTTTCCGGTCATAGCGCACCATCGGCTGCGATGCGCATACTACTGACGTCTACGAACCTTCAGGAGACATTCGTCATGAGCCGCATCTTGGCTGCGCTCGCCGTCGCCCTTTCGCTGTCCCTCGCCTCGACCGGTGTGATCGCTGAGAACGCGAAGGCGCCGGCACAGAAGGCTTCGACACCGAAGGTGCTCAAGGCCGGCAAGGGCGAGAAGGTCTGCCGTTACCGCTTCCCGAACGGTGAGCAGAAGAGCTGGATCTGCAAGCAGGAAGAGCCCTGCTGCGCCTGGGACCTCTTTTCCTACGTGAAGTGCGGGTCGACGATCACCGGGTGCCTCTAAGTCTCCCCGTTTCGCAATTCGCCAGAACTCCGCGATCGGAGGACCTTGGTCTTCAGGGCCAAGGTCGCCGGAAAGCCCATACCACCGCGTCGGGGAGGGAGGTGTGTGGCGGTGCGGCAGCACAGGCCTTCCGGCGAGTCCAACGCCCGCGCCGCTTTCGCGACTGCGAGCTGATGAAGGGCCGGGCGGCGGAGAAGCGGGGTTTCCCCACCGCCCGACTCGGGAGCCGGCATTTGCAACCGAACCCCGAGTTTCGACTTGCGACCCCCCTGCAGGTGCGTTTCGAGCGAAGCCGCACCTGCGGGGCCGTCGCGGCCGTCGGTCACGTGGAGGCACACGACAACGCTCCGACAGCCCGTCAACTGCGCCGGATGACGTTACGTTTTTACGTCCTTTTTGCAGCGATACCGACCGGACCCGGCAATCCGATCGTTGAGGTTAATTTCGCCTGCCGAAGTTGGGCTGAGCATGGCCACCCAGGGGCGTAATTGTGGCTGGTCGGATCAACTTGCCTGTAACATACTGAAACGATTGTGATGCAGCCGTCGATGCGGTTTGAGATCCGGTCGACCGAACTGCGGCAGTTCAGTGTCACGCCGGCGCGGCGAGTGATATGACTGCCAAGGGGAGCCATTTCGCCGCTCAGTACGAAAACGAGGATTTCCCGCTTGGAAGCTGCCATGAGCTGAGCCAATCTGTCGGCCAGGCTCGATGCGAGTGGCTCTGATGCATCTTTCGTTCCATACACTCGACGTCTTCACGGACAGGCCCTTCAGTGGCAATCCGCTCGCGGTTGTCCTCGATGCCGATCGGCTCACCACGGAGCAGATGCAATCCATCGCGCGCGAGTTCAACCTGTCCGAAACGGTTTTCGTGCAGAAGCCGGCCAACCCCGCACATACGGCCAAGGTGCGCATCTTCACGCCGGGCGCGGAGCTTCCCTTCGCCGGCCACCCGACTGCGGGAGCCGCAGTCCTCCTGGCCGAGCTGCGTGCACCGGAGGCCGCGGACCATGACGCGATCATCGTCCTCGAGGAAGCGATCGGCATCGTACGCGTCGGCGTCCGGCTGCGGCGCGGCGAGGCGAGCTTTGCCGAGTTCGACACGCCGAAGCTTCCGCAGGAGTCGGGCAGCATGCCGCCGGTCGAGCAAATTGCGGCTGCGCTGAACCTGCTGCCCCGTGAAATCGGCTTCGCCAATCACCGTCCGACCTGCTTTGCTGCCGGCAACAGCTTCGGCTTCGTACCTGTCGCCTCGCTGGACGCCATTGCGCGCGCGGCCGTGAATAGCCAGCACTGGGGAGCTGCCTTCTCCAATCGGGGGCTCACGGGCGCCTTTCTCTACTGCCGCGACACGGTGCACACCACGTCCTCCTTCCATGCCCGCATGTTCGCACCGGACTTCGGCGTGCCCGAAGATCCGGCCACCGGCTCGGCGGCCGTCATTTTTGCCGGTGTCATCCAGCGGTTCGACGCGCTGCCCGACGGGCATCACAAGCGGGTTCTGGAACAGGGCTTCGAGATGGGACGCCCGAGCATCATCTCCCTCACGCTCGAGGTCGCCAATGGCGAGCTTCACAACGTGCGAATCGGCGGCAATGCAGTGCGGGTGACCGAGGGCCGAATTTCGACCCCTTGATTGCGGAAGAGACCGATGGATCAGAAAAAGCTTGTGACCGCAGCGATCGCACTTTTCAGTCTTGCCGGCCTCCAGCTGTCGCCAGCGGCTGCGGAACAGGTCGAATGGTTCGGCACCCGCAGCGAGGATGGAGCATCGCTGGTCTACGGCACGCCGAACAGCGGCTACGGTAAGATCGTGCTGAGCTGCGCGGCCGGACAGGAAGACCTCAACTTTGTCTACGAGCACGAGCCGATTGACCCGAAGAACGGCGTCCAAGTCGAGGTGCTGCTCTCTGCGGGAGGCGTAGAGACCTCCATTCCGACCACCGGGACCCGGCTGGAAATGGACGACGTATTCATCCTCGAGGGCCAGACCAAGCTGGACGACCGCCTGCGCAAGATCCTGACGTCGCCCGGCTCCCTCATTCTGACAGTTGAAGACGGCACGGCCGAATTTCCGCTCGACGGCGCTGCAAACGCTGCCCGCGATCTGCTCGAGGTCTGCTCGCCGGAAGGGTGATCCTCGGGATGGGATCTCTGGTTGGCGGAATCGCATCCGTCGCGAAAACGATCGAAATTCGAAGAGCCATCCCCCTCTTGTCTGCGACAGAAGGGGGTGATCGCTGCAGCGGTTTTCACCTCATTCGGGCTGCCGAGGAATATTCGCTCAAATTTGCGGTGCGAACGCAATACGATCCTACTCGACGCGTGGCTGCAGGCCGAGAAGAGTCAGTGAGAGTGGCAGGCCCAAAAGCAAATAAGGGCCTGCCGAAAGTCAATCGATCAGTTGCCGGCGACCTTCATCAACTCTGAAGCACACGCGTCGGCAACCTCACCATTGGGTTCCGTAGTGCCGGGCATTGTCGCCCAACCTTGCTCTTCAACGAAATCACCACGCTTCCAGGAACTTTCTCCCTTAAGCGCGGCGAGCTGAACCTGTTGCTGCTGCTGTGTGAGGCTCTTGAACTGTGCGACACAAACGGGAGTGAGTGCGGCGATGACGGCTTGCTTCTTTTCTTTCGATACCATTTGCTCTGCGGCTCCAGACGTTACCACCCAACCCGCCGCAAAACCGACAATCGCGATGGCGACCGCGCCGACTACAGCACCCCACACCGCGGGCTTCACCCATTCTGGAATCTGAAAATTCATGATTTCCTCCCTGTGCTGGATTTACTTCACTGATTGATTCTGACGATTTACATGAATTTGATGATACAGCGCTCATGCCTCGATGCAACCCGCGCTCGTGGTATTTTTTCCGTTCGCCTCACTGTCTGCCTCTTCGCCGTGAAATCAAACGTAGTCATCGCGGCTCAAAACAGCGGCAATGAGATTGGGATGAACGGTTAACCGTTCAGCATTATGGGCGGTTAACCCTTCGCAAATTATCAGTTCATGCGAATTGCCTTTGTTTCGCAAATTCGGCACTCGCAAGCTCAGAGCGGTGATTTAGCCGACAGCAGCCTTAAGGCGGCTCGTTGTGCGATGAGCAGGGTATTCGCGAGAACAGATCGCCCAGCTCCGAGAAGCCGACGGATCCAACCAATCGGATCGAGGCAGATGCGGGGTGCAAACAGCAGCCCCACATCCGAAGCATCCTGACGGGCTTGCAATCGGCGCGCGCATCCGCTAGTGACATTGCGTGCTCACGCCCGGTTCGCCGGGCCAGGTAACCGGAACCCGCAGACTGCCGATGCCCACGATGACCAGTGGACCTGCCAGAGAGACGGACGTGGCCGTTGCCGCGCCGGCAGGTGGCTTTCGTCTGCACGCCCTCCTTCGCAACCTGCTCCTTACCAGCCCCTGAGCCTCGACGGTCTCGGGACGTCCCGGGACGGGCGCTCAGGGGGGTGTAGTGAAGCAAATCCGATCCTGATATCACTGTCGGCCTCCTTGTGCCGGCTTCGCGAAGGAAAATCTCAGCATGTCTCAAACGACCAATCCCGGCGACCAGGTATTGATCTTCGACACGACGCTGCGCGACGGCGAGCAATGCCCCGGCGCGACCATGACATTCGAAGAGAAGCTCGAGGTCGCCGACCTGCTCGACCAGATGGGCGTCGACATCATCGAGGCGGGCTTTCCCATCGCCTCGGACGGCGACTTCGAGGCGGTGGCGGCCATTGCCAAACGCGTGAAGCGCGCCGTCGTGGCCGGGCTGTCCCGCGCCGGATTCAAGGACATCGACCGCTGCGGCGAGGCCGTCAAATACGCCCGCCGGCCGCGCATCCACACCTTCATTTCCACCTCCCCGATCCACATGAAGTACAAGCTTCAGAAGGAGCCGGAGGAGGTGCTGGAGATGGTCCGCGCATCCGTCGAGCGTGCCCGCAATCATGTCGACGATGTCGAATGGTCAGCCGAGGACGGCACGCGCACGGAGATCGATTTCCTGTGCCGATGCGTCGAGATCGCCATCAAGGCCGGTGCCACGACGATCAATATCCCCGACACGGTCGGCTACACGACTCCGGAGGAATACTTCCAGCTCTTCACGACGGTTCGCGAGCGCGTGCCGAATTCCGACAAGGCCGTCTTCTCGGTCCACTGCCACAACGATCTCGGCATGGCGGTCGCCAATTCGTTGGCCGGCGTGAAGGCGGGTGCGCGGCAGGTCGAATGCACCATCAACGGCATCGGCGAGCGCGCCGGCAATGCCGCGCTCGAAGAGATCGTGATGGCGATCAAGACGCGCAACGACGTCCTGCCGTACACGACAGGTATCGAGACGACGATGCTGACCCGTGCCTCGAAGCTCGTCGCGGCGGCGACATCCTTTCCCGTGCAGTACAACAAAGCCATCGTCGGGCGGAATGCCTTCGCGCACGAGAGCGGCATCCACCAGGACGGGATGCTGAAGCACACCCAGACATACGAGATCATGACGCCGGAATCGGTCGGCGTGAGCAAGACCTCGCTGGTGATGGGCAAGCATTCGGGGCGGAATGCCTTCCGCACCAAGCTCAAGGAGCTGGGCTACGATCTCGGCGAGAATGCCCTGGAGGACGCGTTCAACCGCTTCAAGGCTCTGGCCGACCGCAAGAAGGTCATCTACGACGAGGACATCGAAGCTTTGGTCGATGAAGGGATCGCAACCGCCACCGACCGCATCAAGGTGGTGGCTCTGACGGTGATCGCCGGCACCTCCGGCCCGCAGTCGGCGACGCTGACGCTCGACATCGATGGCAAGCATCAGACCGTCCAGGCGACCGGCAACGGCCCGGTCGATGCCACCTTCAACGCCATCCATGCCCTCGTGCCGCACACGGCCGTGCTGGAGCTCTACCAGGTCCATGCCGTCACCGAGGGGACGGATGCTCAGGCCGAGGTGTCGGTGCGCCTGCACGAAAACGGCTACACGTCCAGCGCCAAGGCTGCTGACCCGGACACCCTCGTCGCATCTGCAAAGGCGTACGTGGCCGCGCTCAACAAGCTCCTGATCAAGCGTCAGCGCGGCGCCCCGGCCCAGCACTTCGCCGAGCCGGCGGCCAATCTGCGCGGGGTCTGAACGCGCTCGTGCCCCGGCCGTGCCTTCCGGAGGCCGGGGTGCTGCCTGCCTTTTGCTCTAGCTGGCGTTGGCGGCAAAGCCGAATTCGCATATGCTTGCCGCCATATGCTGGGCCGCGCATTTCGTGGCTCGAGACCAGGGATTTGCAACAGTGTCACCGTCGGCGGCCGATCGGGTGGGGCGTATTGTACGGCCCGTCGGCACCTGTGTACGACGCTGCTAGGTGTCCTCGGAGTTGAAGGGGGCACCTGGGATCGTAAAGTCGGTCCCGTGATTCGTCACACCCGCCGACGCCGAGGCATCAGCCCCATGCTGCCGAAATTTTCAGGAGTTTTTTCCGAAGACATTGCGATCGATCTCGGCACGGCGAACACCCTCGTCTATGTGCTCGGCCGCGGGATCATCCTCGACGAGCCATCGATGGTGGCGATCCGCTCGAGCGCCGGAGAGCGCGAGATGGTTGCCGTCGGGGCGGAGGCCCGCCGGATCATCGGCCTGACGCCCGAACCGCTCGAGGCGCTCTGTCCGCTCCGCGACGGGGTGATCGCCGATTTCCTCGCCACCGAGTTCATGTTGCGCCAGTTCATCCGGCGCGCCCGCTCGATCCTGAACTTTCGCCGCCCTCGCATCCTGATTTCCGTCCCGGCCGGCGCCACCCCGGTCGAACGCCGCGCGGTCGTCGAGACCGCCCGCTCCGCCGGCGCCCGCACCGTTGCCCTCATCGCCGAACCGGTCGCCGCCCTCCTGGGCGCGGGCGTTCCGGTCTACGATGCGACCGGCTCGATGGTCGTCGACATCGGCGGCGGCACGACCGACATCGCCATCGTCTCCTACGGCAAGGTGATCACCGCCCGCTCGCTGCGCTGCGCCGGCAACGCGATGGACGAAGCGATCATTCGCTATGTCCGGCGCCGTCATCATCTCGTCATCGGCGAGGCGAGCGCCGAACGGATCAAGATCGAGGCCGGCTCGGCCAGCGCCGTCGCCAATGGACGCGACGCGGATATTCACATCCGCGGCCGCGACCTGCGCCGCGGCCGTCTGAAGAGCGTCGTGCTCGGGCCACCGCACATCGCCGAGGCGCTGGATCAGCCCATCAGCGAGATCACCGAGTTCGCCCAGCGCGCGCTCGAGGAGGTGCCTGCCGAAATCGCCGCTTCGATTTACGAGCGCGGCATCGTGCTGACCGGAGGGGGAGCCCTCCTCGACCGGCTCGATCACGAGCTCACCCGCCGCCTTGGCATTCCCTTCGCTCTGGCCAAGGACCCGATGCGCTGCGTCATCATGGGCACGGCCATCGTGCTGGAGCACCTCGCGGACTCCGGCCATCTGCTGCTGTCGCCGGACTTCTGATTTCAATTCGCGCAAGCATCATGGTGGGCTGTCGCGACCAATGCTGCCAGGGTCTGGACAGCCTGCGGCGACGATGTTAGATCAACGTCACCGGGGCCCAGCAGGGCCCCTTTGCCATCGTGGCGCGGGTGTATAGCTCAGTTGGTAGAGCAGCTGACTCTTAATCAGCGGGTCCAAGGTTCGAATCCTTGTACACCCACCAAAATTTCCGCGATGAAACTTGAGAGTTAGTCCGGGGCTTGCCGCGCCTGACCCAAGCCGGCGCCGCCGCTCATCAGCCAGGCGGCGCAGTCGGGGGTGAGTTCGCGGGCCGCGACGTCGTCCGCCTTGGCGATCTCGGCCGCGTCCAGGAGGTCGCGCCAGCGGCCGTTGACGGCCTTGTTGATGAAGGTGGTC
>DASVDU010000256.1:0-5768 GCA_036380915.1 Hyphomicrobiaceae bacterium
CTGGATCAGGTCCAGCCGAACGCGATCTTCTCGAGCTTGGCCCCGCCGATGCGATCGAATGCCTTGGCGATCGGGCGTCCGCCACGGCGCCAGTAGAAGTTGATCGCCGGCGTGTTCTCAGCCAGAGCCCAGCAGAGGAGACCTTTGATCCGCCGCTGATCCATGGCATGACGGCAGGTCTCGAACAGCAGCTCTCCAAAGCCGAGGCCCTGGTAGATCGGCGCGAGGTAAAGCTCGTAGATCTCGCCCTGATAGGGTCCGCGGCTGCGCGCCGTACCCCATGTGGCGTACCCGGCAATCTCCCCGCCAACCTCGAGCACGTAAACGCTGTCGCCGGAGCGCACGGCACTCGCCCACCACTCGGGGCCGCGACGACGGATCATGCTTTCCAGATGAAGGTGTGGAATAATTCCGCGATAGGCAAGCTGCCAGGACTCGCGAAAAACCTCGGCCAGCCGCTGAGCGTCGGCCGGCTTGCCGCGTCTGACCCGCACTTGTGAGCTGGACCCCAACATGGGTCCAGTATTAAGCGCGGAGTCCAAGAAGATGCAACGCTCTTTTGTCGGATTCGTTCCGCCCGCGTTCACAAGTCACATCCTTTGGTTGTGAAGTGAAGCAAAGGCCCGACATTGCTCGGGCCTTGCCATAAGTTCGGGGGGCGTCCGAGCCAATCAGGCGTCGGTCTTGGCGTTCAAATAGCAACGCTTGGCAGCCGAGTTCATGCAGGCGAACGTCTGCTGCGCCATCTTGGTCGAAAGCTCGAACAGCTCTTTCGTCTGGAGGCTGGCGGCCGCAATCTGCTGCTGGATGAAGTCAGCCTGCAGGCGGGCGGCCTCAGGGATGGTGCGCGCACGCGCAATGGCCTGGGCGGCCTCGAAGGCGGCATCCGCATTGGCGGCGGCGTTGTTCAGCACCTTCTCGCTTAGCGCGCGGGCGCCGGACTGAGCGGTCATCACCACCTCCTCGACGGCCTTCACGTTGTCCTTCGCTGCGGCATTCATCTTCTGGTAGAGGTCGCGGGTTTTCGCCACGCTCTCCTCGGCAAAGGCCTGCACATTCTCAGGAATGCGCGCATCTTTGGCGGCGCTGAACATCTCCTGCGCCTGACGGGTGAACTGCTCGTTCATGGGACTCTCTCCTGAAATTCCGATTGCACGGTGCGCTCTGGGACCTGGGGGTTCGATTTCCGCCACATCCGATGATCAGTACTTAGACAGTTCTATTGTGCAATGCAATAAAATTTGTGCGACGCAGTAAGTGGGCAAGGTGTCGCATGCTCGCCGCAGGGGGTCGGAGCTAACTGCTCAGCGCGGGGAACAGGTCGCGATAGCCCATGACGGCGGGGTCGAACAGCACGTCCTGCGGCCGCAGGGGGCGTGCAAACGCCAAACCGGCGAGCGACCGACACCGCGAGATCGCCACGTAGGCCTGCCCGTGGGCGAACGTGCCGCGCCCGAGATCGATGTACACCCGGTCGAGTGTGAGTCCCTGGCTCTTGTGAATGGTGAGGGCCCAGGCGAGCCGCAGCGGGAACTGCTTGAAGGTGCCTGCGACCGTCTCCACGATTTTTTGGGCGGACAGGTCGTAGGCATAGCGCCGATTCTCCCACGCGACGGGCTCGACCTCGTACTCCTTGCCGTCGATCTCGACCCAGACCTGGCGCTCGTCGAGTCTGCTGATGCGCGCAATGGTGCCATTGACCCAGCGCCGGTCGGGGTCGTTACGCAGCAGGATCACCTTGGCGCCCTCCTTCAGCACAAGCGTGCTGTCAGTCGGATGGGCGTTGTCGCTGAAGTCGCCGGTGACACCCGCCTCATACGTGTGCACCGAGCCGGGTAGCGCTTCGAGGTAGGCGAGGTTGATGCGATTGGCGGCGGCGTTGGTCGGCGTCAGGATGACGAATGGATCGCCTTCGGCGAGCGTGCGGATTGGGCAGACACGGCTGTTGAGCAACTCCAGATCATCCGGTCCGACCTCTCCTTCGCGAATGCGATCAAGGACCCCGACCAGATCTTTATCGCTCTGGCGGAACACGTGTCGAAGCTCGATGTAGGCTGTGCCGTCACCGTCCTGCAGGGCCGGGACACTGAAGAAGAACGGGCCGCCAAAGCTCGCCTCCAGGTGATCGGCAACTTCCGCTTCCTGCACGACCGGCGGAAGCTGATGCAAGTCCCCGAACAGCAGCAGCCGTACCCCGCCGAACGGCTCCCGTGGGCGACCGCGGTTGACGCGCAGCGCCTGGTCGATCGCCCACATCAGGTCCGACCGCACCATCGACACTTCATCGATGATGAGGAATTTGAGCCGGCGCATGATGCCGCCGTTGCGGCTGCGCCGGATGTCATCGGGCCGGATCAGGCGCGGGGGAAAGCCGAAAAAGGAATGGATCGTCTGTCCGCCGACGTTGACGGCGGCGAGCCCGGTCGGGGCCAGCACGACGCCCTCGCCGGCAATGATCTCACGCAGGCAGCGCAGCAGCGTCGACTTGCCGGTTCCGGCGCGGCCGGTGACGAACAGGTGGCCACTTCCCGTAGCGGGAAATTCAGCCGCCAGCTCGTGCTCGCGGGTGACCTGAACCCCATCCGGCCATGGGAAACTGCTGGCTGGGCGAGGTGCGGTCACCGTGTCCCTTCTCCTGCTCAGGCGACGGCCTCAGCTCCTCTCAGCCGCTCCATCTTCTTGCGCATGTTGGGGTCGAGCCAGCGTTTGCGCAAGCGGATCGATTTGGGCGTGATCTCGACGAGCTCGTCATCCGCGATGTAGGAGAGCGCGCGTTCCAGCGACATCTTCATCGGCGGGGTGAGAATGACGTTGTCGTCCTTGCCCGCGGCCCGGATGTTGGTCAGTTTCTTGCCCTTGAGCACGTTCACTTCGAGGTCGTTTTCGCGCGAGTGCTCGCCGACGATCATGCCCTGGTAGACGCGCGTCTGCGGCCCGATCATGAGCGGCCCGCGGTCCTCAAGGTTGAACAAGGCGTATGCCACCGCCTCGCCGTCGCCGTTCGAGATGAGGACGCCGGTGCGCCGGCCCTGGATTTCACCCTTGTAAGGCGCGTAGCCGTGAAAGAGCCGGTTCATCACGGCCGTGCCGCGCGTGTCCGACAAGAGCTCGCTCTGGTAGCCGAGCAGCCCGCGCGTTGGCACGCGGAACACCAGCCGCTGCCGTCCGCCGCCCGACGGGCGCATCTCGATCAGCTCGCCGCGGCGCTCTGAGATCTTCTGGACCACGACGCCGCTGAACTGCTCGTCGACGTCGATAATGACCTCCTCGATGGGCTCGAGGCGTTGTCCCGTCTCAGGATCGTTCTTGTAGACGACCCGTGGTCGGGACACCGTCAGCTCGAAGCCCTCCCGGCGCATGGTTTCGATCAGGATCGCGAGCTGCAGCTCACCGCGGCCAGCCACCTCGAACGCGTCCTTCTCATCGGACTCGCTGACGCGAATGGCGATATTGCGCTCTTTTTCCTTGAATAAGCGGTCGCGGATGACGCGGCTCTGAACCTTGTCGCCTTCTTGGCCGGCGAGCGGCCCGTCGTTAATGCGGAAGGTCATCGACAGCGTCGGTGGGTCGATGGGCTGCGCCGGCAGCGGCACCTCGACGGAAGGGTCGCACAGCGTGTCGGCGACCGTCGCCTCGGTCACACCCGCGATGGCGACGATATCGCCCGCCTCGCCGACCTCGATCGGCTGGCGCTCGAGCCCGCGGAAGGCCAGCACCTTGCTGACGCGGGCCGACTCGATGAGGCGGCCGTCGTGATGCAGCGCGTGGATCGTCTGGTTGGGGCGCACGCTCCCCGACGTGATGCGGCCCGTCAGGATGCGGCCCAGATACGGGTCCGCTTCCAATGTGGTCGCCAGCATCCGAAAGGGGCCGTCCTCGACCTGTGGCGCCGGTACGTGCGACAGCACCAGTTCGAACAGCGGCGCCATGCTCTCCTTTGGGCCGGCCGGATCGAGGGCCATCCAGCCGTCACGGCCGGAGCCGTAGAGCACCGGGAAATCGAGCTGCTCGTCGGTCGCATCCAGGCTGGCGAAGAGGTCGAAAACTTCGTTCAGAACGTCGAGGTGCCGCTCGTCGGGGCGGTCGATCTTGTTGATGGCCACGATCGGCCGGAGTCCGCGGTTCAACGCCTTTGAAACCACGAACTTCGTCTGGGGCAACGGCCCCTCCGAGGCGTCGACCAGCACGATTGCGCCGTCGACCATGTTGAGAATGCGTTCCACCTCGCCGCCGAAGTCGGCATGGCCCGGCGTGTCGACGATGTTGATGCGCGTGTCGCGCCACACCAGCGAGGTGCATTTCGCGAGGATGGTGATGCCGCGCTCGCGTTCGAGGTCGTTGCTGTCCATCGCCCGCTCGGCCACCCTCTGGTTCTCCCGGAAGGCGCCAGACTGCTTCAAGAGCTGGTCGACCAGGGTCGTCTTGCCGTGGTCGACGTGGGCGATGATGGCGATGTTACGAAGGTTCATGAAGCTCACGTGTTGCGGCGCGGAAAATCAGGCGCCGAGGTATCACAGTTGGTCCGATCTCGCTAGGAGCGCACCCGCAGCCGTGGCGGATTGGCCGCCTCGTCATCGCGACGGCCGCGAAGGCCGCGCGTCCACAGCCAGGATTCGGGGCGCTGGATCCGTCCTTTCCGGCTCTAGGGCGCTCCGGTGAAGACGCGGCTGCAACCCGAGGCGCAACAGCTCCACCACCGTCTTCGGGGTCAGCACGTCCGCGACTGTTTCGGGCTCGGCACGTTGAGGCGCCAGGTAACCCTCGGGTGTCCAGGGCCGAAGCTCCCCACCTGTCACCAGATAAGGGCGATCTCCTAACCGCACAATGCATCCCGATGGTAGGTCGGCCAACCGGCTCTGAAAGACGCGCTTCGCCCCGCCTGCATTCAGCCGTTCCGCGTGCAGGACGGAATCCATCTCCGCCGCGCTCGCCCGCCCAGTCCGGCCCTCGGATTGTGCCCACAGCCGGGCGAACGCGAGCGCATCGGCCCGGCGGCACTCGAAGCAGGGCCGGTGGCCAGCCGCCAGCGCCGTCGCCTCATCCAGGAAGAACAGTTCGGTGTATTGGTTGGGCGCCATGACCGCGCGGTGACGACCGCGAAACTGCAGCTCGCAGCAGATCCATTGCTTCGTAACCCAGCGGCGGCGCCCCAGGGTCTTGTCCGGCCGATGCAGGCATCCTCCCCGGTTGCCCATCATTGTCCCGCGCGCGGCGATCGCGACGATGTCCCCTGCCGGCGTGACGCGGTTCTGGAGGGGCATGGCGCTGCAGCTCCAAACAGACAGTAGTCATCCCGGTGCTTGTCACCGGGATCCACTCAGCCGCTTGCGCCGGAGTCTGAGGAAAGCTGGACCCCGGGCACAAGGCCCGGGATGACCGCTGTTGCTTATTCCGTCGACTTTCGACGCATCGCCAGCGTCCGCAGCCTCAACGCATTGAGGCGGATAAAGCCTTCGGCATCCTTCTGGTCGTAGGCGCCGCGGTCGTCCTCGAAGGTGACGAGCGTCGGGGAGTAGAGCGACTTCGGGCTCGTACGGCCGATGACAATGACGTTGCCCTTGTAGAGCTTCAGCCGCACCTCGCCTTCGACGTGCTCCTGGCTCTTGTCGATCAGCGCCTGCAGCATCTCGCGCTCAGGCGAGAACCAGAAGCCGTTGTAGATGAGCTCCGCGTAGCGCGGCATCAGTTCGTCCTTGAGATGGGCAGCACCCCGGTCGAGCGTTATCGATTCGATGGCGCGATGGGCGGCGAGCAGGATGGTGCCGCCG
>DASVDU010000257.1:0-11001 GCA_036380915.1 Hyphomicrobiaceae bacterium
GAAATCATGTTTGAGACATCAGAAATTGCCCTCGGAACGTGAGTTCAGGGTTATCAGCCTTCACTACTGAAACGTCAAGCCCCTCGTGCGCAGGCGTGCCGGTTTACCGCGGACGCGTTGCCGTCTGACAATGCTCGATGATCGCGATGGAGGAATGGGGGTGGGCTCAGGCGCTGACCCGTTGCACCGGGTCCCTCGCCCCGGAGCTCCGCCGGTGCCTGCGCGGCGAGCGGCGTGACGTCCAGCGCTGCTGACGTCGGAGCGCTCCGGACGGAGCCTTTCCCGATCGCTCCGTTCAGGACTCTTTTCCGTTGTAAGACTGGAATCGCTGCGCCGGTCCTCGGACTCGATGGCCTGATGGGTCAGGCGCTCGATGCTACGCAGGAGAGCGCGCTCGCCGGCGTCGCAGAGCGAGATGGCGCTGCCCGAGGCGCCTGCGCGCGCTGTGCGCCCGATGCGGTGAACGTAGTCCTCGGGAACATCCGGCAGTTCATAGTTGACGACGTGCGACACGCCGTCGACATCGAGGCCGCGCGCGGCGATATCGGTTGCGACGAGCACGCGGATCCTGGCCCTCCGGAAGGCATCGAGCGCCAGCTCGCGTTGCTTCTGGCTCTTGTTGCCGTGGATCGCAGCAACGCGGATGCCAGCCTCGTCGAGATGCTTCGCGACGCGATCCGCGCCCCGTTTTGTGCGGGTGAAAACAAGGGTGCGCGACATGCTGGGGTCGGAAAGGAGCTCGGCGAGCAGCGCGCGCTTCTTTTGGCTTTCGACGTGGATAACACGCTGGCTGACGCGCTCGGCCGTCGACGCGACGGGCGTGACTGCGACCTTTACGGGCGTGCGGAGGAACGAGCCGGCAAGGCCGGCGATCTCCTGCGGCATCGTCGCCGAGAAAAGGAGTGTTTGCCGGTCTGTCCGCAGATGCGAGACGATCTGCCGGATGGGCCTGACGAAGCCCATGTCCAGCATGCGGTCGGCCTCATCGAGCACCAGGATTTCGACATCCTGCAAGTTGACCGCCCGCGCTCCCATGTGGTCGAGCAGCCGCCCCGGCGTGGCGATAAGAATGTCGACGCCGCTGGCGAGCGCCTGGATTTGGGGCCGGTGGCCGACGCCGCCGAACACGACCGCCACGGACAGGCGCAGATGACGCCCGTAGGTCTTGAAGCTGTCGGCGATCTGCGAGGCAAGCTCGCGCGTCGGCGTAAGGACGAGGACACGGCAGCCCTTGCGAGCGGCTCGCCGACGATCGGTTGCAAGCCGGTGCAGGGTCGGGAGGGCGAAAGCCGCCGTCTTGCCAGTGCCGGTCTGTGCGATGCCGAGCAGGTCGGAGCCCGCGAGTACGGCCGGGATCGCCTTGGCCTGGATGGGCGTGGGCGTGGTATAGCCTTCGCCGGCGAGCGCCTTCAGGATGGGCGCGGCGAGGCCGAGTTCAGTAAATTGAGTCACAGATGTGCTTTCTCATGCGGCCGGACTGCGGCCGCGACGCAATCGTCGGCGGGTCTCGCAAGGCACGGCCTTGTTCGCAAGACGCCCCGCGTGGCCTGGGCTGTCGGATGGGAAGTCGTTCAGGGCGCTCAACAGGGGAACGAAAGGCGGCAAAGGCCGGAGCCTGAGATTTCGAAACGTCCCTTCACGCGGCTGGAGCGCCGGAAACCGCTTTGACCAGCGGTGCGCATGGGATGGCATGCTGCAGCGCAAAAGTCAACTGTTCAGGGATCAGAAGCTTGGAGCGGCCGCAGGGAACATGAGACCGGCAGCACCGCGCGGTTGAGGGCGCAGCGCTGCCGGCGGGGACGCATAGCTCACCCCGCAGCGGTCACTGGCGATGCCGCGCGATGAAATAGACGTTCATGAAATCGTGCGGCAGGCGCTCGCGCGTGATCTCGCCGAAGCCGGCCTCGCGCAGCATTTTTTCAGCTAGCTCCT
This sequence comes from Hyphomicrobiaceae bacterium, assembly GCA_036380915.1. Classification (GTDB taxonomy): domain Bacteria; phylum Pseudomonadota; class Alphaproteobacteria; order Rhizobiales; family Hyphomicrobiaceae; genus ZC4RG25. Next base: position 1,933 of record DASVDU010000257.1, read on the forward strand.
CGCCCCACATGGTGCCGAGGCCGGGGCCGCCCTGGCCGAGCGACACGCAGGTGCAATGCGCCGTCGAGACGGCGTAGAGCAGGGCGGCGACGGGGTGGTCGAAGTTCTTCTCGAGGTGGCTCGACCCTGCGATGTCCTGCATGAGGAACACGCCAGTTGGGGCCAGTGCGTCGTGGATCGACCGCAGCAGCCCGGCAGGGTCGCGCTGGTCGTGCACGGCGTCGAAAGCGGTGATGAGGTCAAAGGGACCTTCCAGCGGCCGCCGGCTGAGGTCGCGCTGCTCGAAGGAGATGTTGGTTAGGGCTTTCGTGCGGACCTGTCGGTTGGCCGTCTCGATCGGCTCCTCGCAGAGATCGAAGCCCGTGAAGCGGCTCTTCGGGAAATGCTCCGCCAGAGCGATCATAGCGCGACCTGCACCGCAACCCACATCGGCCACGCTGATCCCGGCCTCGAGCCTCTCCGTCAGGCCCGGCACCAGCGGCAGGATGGCGTCGAACAAGGCCGCGACGACCGTCTGGCCGCTGTCCTCGGCCATCACCTCGTGGAAGCGGTGATAGGCCGTGTACGGCAGGCCGCCGCCTTTGCGCATGCACTCGGCCAGTTGCGTCTCCACGGAGCCGATTCCGGAGATGTACTGTGCCGTAGCGGCAAGGTTGTTCGGCACCGAGGCACGCGTGAGGAACGCAGCATACTCCGGCGGCAGGCGGTAGCGTTGGGAGCGAGGCTCGTACTCGACAACATGCGACATCACCATGACGGCGAGCCACTCGCGCACGTAGCGCTCGTTGAGACCCGCCTTGCGCGCCAGCTCCTCGGAGGTGAGCGGTGCCGCGCCGTCCAGGGCATCGAACAGGCCCGTGCGGTGGCCGAGCGATGTCATCAGAACCATGGCGGACTCGTTGAGTGCCTTCAGGAAGCGCTCGGCGAAGGCTTCGGAGCGCGCCGCATCGAAGGGCACGCCCTCCTCTTTCGGCAAAGCGGACATCGGGGTTGACCTTTCTGCTGTGAGCTGTTTTTCCGCGCGCAAACTACTTGCGTGCTGGCCCAGCGGCTAAGGTCGAATAGGCTGCAAACAGGACGGACATGCCATGCCCGATGGAGACGGACGCCTCTCGGTCGCGCTGCTCGCCGTGCCCGAAGCGACACCCTCCACGATCTACGGCCTTTACGACCTGTTCGCGTCTGTCGGGCGGGATTGGGACCTCGTGGTGAAAGGCAGGCCGGGGCGTTCGCTGATGCGGTCCGAGATCGTCAGCGCCGGAGGCGAGCCCGTTTCCGGGGCGAACGGCAGCACCATACCTGCGGCGCGGGCGATCGAGGACTGCCCGCGACCCGACATCGTCTGCGTTCCGGAAGTCCTGTGTCCACCGGACTGTCTCGATACGGCAGTCTACGAGTCGGCTTGCGCGTGGCTGCGGCGCACCTACGAGGCGGGCTCGGTCATTGCATCGGTCTGCTCGGGGGCGCTACTGCTCGCCCAGTCCGGTCTGCTCGACGGCCGCGAGGCGACGACCCACTGGGGCTTCTGCGGCACCCTGCGGAGCAGATACCCAGCCGTGACGGTGCACGAGTCCCGAGCGCTCGTCGCGACCGGCGAAGGCCAGCGCATCGTCACGGGTGGCGGCGGCTCGTCCTGGCACGACCTGGCGCTCTACCTCGTCGCGCGGTTTGCCGGGGTCGAGGAGGCGGTGCGTATCGCCAAGCTCTACCTCATCGAGTGGCACGCCCACGGACAGCTGCCCTTCGCCTCACTTTCGCTGACGCGGCAGGTTCGCGACCCGCTGATCGCAGCCTGCCAGGAATGGATTGCCGACCATTACGCCGAGCCACGCCCGGTGAGGGCCATGATCGTTCGCAGCGGGCTCCCCGAGCGCTCATTCAAGCGTCGCTTCACCCAGGCCACCGGCATGTCGCCGATCGAGTACGTGCACACGCTGCGGCTCGAGGAGGCCAAGCAGATCCTGGAGACGACGGACACGCCGGTCGAGGCGATCGCGGAGGAGGTCGGCTATGAGGACGGCAGCTTCTTCCGCCGCCTGTTCCGCCGCAAGGTCGGCCTGGCCCCGGCCGAATACCGCCGCCGCTTCGCCCCGTTCCGGCGGGCGCTGAACGGGAACGCGCGGCAATGACCGCCACCAAAAGCGAAGTGCCGACCGACGACGGCCGGCGCTCACGCAGCTTGCAGGCGGCGAGTCGCGCGGAGGTCAACTGCTCTCGATCAGATCGGCACGACGCTTCAGCAGCGAGCCGGCCTTGGCGCTGGAGATCTTGTACTCCCAGCCGTCGGTCTGCTTGCGAATGTTCTCCGCCGTCTTCTTGGCATCGCCGTCGCCCGTTGCGGCAAGCGACAGCCAGTAGTCATCGCCGTCCTTGCGCACCCAGAACGTCACCTCCAGGCCGTCCTTGGTCGTGAAGGAGAGGGTGCTGACGTCTCCCGACGGAGGACCGTCCAGCTTGCGGACGTCGTCCACATCGATCCTCGCGGCGGCGCGCAGGATGCCGTCGGCGGCCGACGAATCCTTGAGCTTGGCATTTTCCGGGAATCCGACGAAAGCCGGCTTGTCCTGGTCACCTGAGCCGCGCTCGATTTTCAGCATCTCCTCGCCGGGGATGTGGAGCGTGAGCCGCTGAATTTTATCGCTTTGCGTGTTGAAGATCGTGGGCTCGATCCAGTAGCGGGTGTCGGCCTGCAGATTGATTTCGGCATTGGCCAGCCAGGTTTGAGCATCATCCCTCTTCCGCACGTATGTGCCACTCTTGCCACTGCCGAAAGCCTCCCAACGCCTCTTGCCGATGACGAGATCAGCGATCACGCGTCCTCTGCCATCGAGCATTTTGAGCGAGCGTGACTTGGCGTCCTTGCCCGCCGGGTCCTCCAGCTCGAGCAGCGCGTGGCGATCCGGCATGCGCGTCTTGGCTTCGACAAGCTCTGCCTGGGCGAGCTTAACGAGGAGTGCACGCACCTTGTCCGGGTCGGCTGGATAGCCGTCGCTTTCCTTCAGCGTCCATTGGCCATCAGCATTGCTCTGGATCGTGAGCGTCTTTCCGCCGTGGGTAACGACCAGGGCTCCGACGTCGGCCGTGCCGGAAGCCAACGCCGGTACCAGCTTCTCGCCGCCAATGCGACCGGGATCCCATTGGTTATGGGTGGTATAGACGGCCACTGCAGCAATGCCGGTGGCGACAGCAGCCAATCCAGTTATCACGAATGTCTTGGGCTTCATGTCGTGATCTCCAGGCAAGGGCTATTGTCATCAGGACCTGCGCCGGCGGCGCCACGCAGCCCAGCCGATGGCTCCGGCACCGAGCAGCAGCGGGACTGCACCGATGTTGGCGATTTTGAGCCACGCATCGAGCCGATCGATATCCTCCCGGAGCGCACGCTTCACCTCGCGCAGATCGCGCCGAACGGTCAGCATCTCTCCGCGGAACCGCTCTATCGCCTCGCGGTCCTTGTCGGTGAGGATGACGGCCTCGCCGTCTCCGACCTTCTCGAGCTTCGCGAGCTGATCCTGCAGCTCCTTGAGCTTTGCTGTCAGGGCCTGCTCCTTCTCGCGATAACGGCGCTCGGCCTCGCGGCGGATGTCCGCCACCAGCTCGAACGGCCGGTCGACCACGCCGCGACCGCGAAGCGAGAGCAGCGCGTCGGAGCCGGACAGGTTTTCCAGCGCGCCGATGACGAACGCAGAGTTGTGCGCATGCGGCATGGCGATCTGCTGGCCAAGGAAGTCCCGCACGTCCACCCAGAACTGATCACTCAGCAGGTCCGTGTCGGCGACCACGAGGACGTTGATCTTGCCCTCGGCCCGATGGGCCGCCTTGCCATCGGCATCTTTCGCTTCCTCGGTGTTCGAAGGCGCGGCGCTGGCATTCTTTTCGTCCTTTTTCTCCTCGGACTTTTCAGCCTTGGGCCGGCCATCCGGATAGGCGCTCTTGACCTCTCCCGAAATGCGCGCCGCGATCACCAGCGGCTTGCCGCCGGGCTTGTACTCCCGGAGCAGGGCGACGGCGTCCGGCATCGGCGAAATCTTCTCCGCCGGGATGATCTCCGCCTCGGCGCTGGTTTGCAGCACCGGGGTCAGCTTGCTCGTAGCGCCTTTGACTGGCGTGAAGTAGCCGCTCGAAGCCAGGTTCAAGCGCTCGATCCCGGCCGAGAGCACGTCGCCTTTGTCCAAGTTGCTGCTGTCGAAGCCCAGCCAGGCAACATACTCGGTCACGACGTTATTCGGGCCGCCGCCGAACTGGACACGGCGCGCATGCTGGATATCCCCGGCGACCTGCTTGCCGTCGAACTCCACACCCCAGGCCTTGAGCAGCTTGTTGAACTCCTCAAAGTTCGGCGATGTCGACATGGCCATCGGGGTCGCTGGCCGCAGCGTTTCCGGCACCGGATCGACGAAGGCCAGCACCCTGCCGCCTTTCAGCGCGAACTGGTCGATCGCATACACGGCCTCGGGCGAAAGGCCGTCCGGCTGTACGACCATCAGGACGTCGACGTCGGCGGGAACTTCCTTCAAATCCTTGCCGAGCGTCTTGACCTCGAAGAGGTCGCGGATCTGCTGCATCACCATCTGCGGCTGCATTACCGGTCCGCGCATGCCCATCATCGGGTCGAGACCACCATCGAGCGGTAACGTCGAGACGAGCCCGATCGTCGGCTTCTTCGGGTGTGCCAGCGTATAGATCAGCTTCGTGACGTCGTACTCGATGAAGCGCTCGCGTTCCGGCGCGAAGAAGCCGATCGTCTCCTCGTTGTCAGTGGAGTTGGCGCCGACCATTCCGAAATAGCCGAGGTCGCCCTCCGGATTGAGCCGGATGCCGCGAAGACCGGCGGCCACGGCGCGGTCCTCCGCATCAGAGAACGGCTCGGGGTCGATGTAGGAGACCTGCAGCTTGCCACCCGAAATCGACCGGTACTGCTCGAGCAGGGTTCGGACACGCTCGAAATTTTTTGCAAACGAGGGAGCCGCTTCTCCGAGCTTGTTGGAATAATAGACCCGGATGTCGATCGGCTCGTCGATGCTGCTCAGCGCTTTGCGCGTGCCTTCCGAGATCGTGTAAAGGCCTTCCTTCGTGAAATCGGCCTTTACCGATCGGAACGCAGTAGAGCTGATCAGATTGATCGACAGGAAAACGACGCCCGCAAGAACGAGACCCGTCCAGGCCATCGTGTGGCGCGGCAGGCGAGAGGCCCACTCGGCGGCTTTCTCGAATGGTGCTGTCAATTTCGAGTTCATGGCGCGCTTTCTCCCTTCAAGCGGCCTTTTTCTGATCGATCACGATGCGGTTCGCGAACAGCGCGAACGCGATCAGAGACGCATAGAAGATCAGTGCCGGCAGGCTGACGATCCCCTTCGAGAAGTCCTCGAAATAGGACAGGAAGCTGAGGCTCTGGATGGCCGCGATCACAAACTGCGGCGCCCATCCGCGGAATGCGTTGAGCACCAGATCCATTCCGCTCATCAGCAGCAGGAAGCAAACCGCTGCGGCGACGATGAAGGCGATGACTTGATTCTTGGTCAGCGCCGAGATGCACGAGCCGATGGCCAGGAACGCGCCGGCCGTGAGGAAGCTGCCGACATAGCTGGCGAGAATGACGCCGTTGTCCGGCGAGCCGAGGAAATTGACGGTGAGCCACATCGGGAAAGTCAAAATCAAGGCCACCCCGATGACGGCCCAGGCCGCCACGAATTTCCCGACGATGGCCTCAGCGGGCGAGAGCGGCAGCGTCATCAACAGCTCGATGGTGCCAGTCTTACGCTCCTCCGCCCACAGCCGCATGGCGATAGCCGGCACGAGCAGAAGAAACAGCCACGGGTGGTAGGCGAAGAAGCTCGTCAGGTCCGCCTGGTTTCGATCGAAGAAGTTGCCGACGTAAAAGGCGAATGCGCCGGTCAGCGCGACGAAGATGATAAGAAAGACAAGCGCCAGTGGCGTCGCGAAATAAGCTCCGAACTCGCGCTTGGCGATCACCCAGGTGCGTTTCAGGCTGTCAAGCATGGCCAGCCTCCTGGTCGGACGTGGTGATCTGGCGGAACACGTCGTCGAGCTTGCCGCGCTCGACATAGATTTCGTCGACGACGATCGCGGATTCGCGGATGGCTTGCGTCACCTCGGCGGCAATCGACATCCCGCTCTTCGGCAGCGCCCGAAGATGCAGATGACCGTTCACCCTGCCGACCGTTTCGACCGCGGCGATGGACGTAAATCGCTGCAGCGCCGTTTTGATCAAGTCGGCATCGGCAGAGGAAACACGGATTGCAATCGCCCCGTGATAAGGTGCGCGCTGGCGCAAATCCTCGGCGGTGCCGTCGGCGACGATGCGGCCTTTGTCAATCACTACCGCGCGGCTGCAAACCGCTTCGACCTCCTCCAGAATGTGCGTCGAAACGATGATGGCTTTGTCACGCGCCATCTCGCGGATCAACTCGCGTACGTGATGCTTCTGGTTCGGATCCAATCCGTCCGTCGGCTCATCCATGATGAGCACATCCGGATCATGCAGGATCGCCTGGGCAATTCCGACGCGGCGCTTAAATCCTTTCGAAAGGGTTTCGATCGTCTGATTGAGGACGGATTGGAGGCCGGTTTTCTCAACCGCAATATCGACACGACGTTGGGCCTCCGCGCCGCGAAAGCCGCGCACCGCCGCAACAAAGCGCAGGAAAGATGCTGGCGACATTTCCGCGTACGCCGGAGCGCCTTCCGGCAGGTAACCAAGGCGCGCCTTCGCTGCGAGTGGCTGCTCCTGCACATCGTAGCCGGCAATTCTTGCCGTGCCGGAGTCCGGCTCGAGAAAGCCGGTGATCATCTTCATCGTCGTGGATTTGCCGGCGCCGTTCGGCCCCAGAAACCCAAGGACCTCGCCTGATGTCACGGTCAGCGAAATGCCGTTGACCGCTTTGATGCTGCCGAAGCTCTTCTTCAGTTCAGTGGCTTCGATCAATGCAGGCATGCGCCCTCCCTCGAGCTAGAGTTGCGCCATTGCAGGATTAGATCTCAATCAAATACTCCATCAAAACCGTTATCACTTTCAACCTCGAGGTACGTCCTCTCGAGTCGCACCCCCGCGAATCAAAAAGGGCACGCGCTTTTCGCGCGTGCCCTCCATGGGCTAGAAATCCATGCCACCACCCGGCATTGCCGGAGCAGCATCTGCCTTTTTCGGTTTCTCGGCGATCATCGCCTCGGTCGTGATCAGCAGACCGGCTACGGAGGCCGCATCCTGCAGCGCCGTGCGCACCACCTTCGTCGGATCTATGATGCCCTTGGCAACGAGATCGCCGTACTCGCCTGTTTGCGCGTCATAGCCCCAGGCATAAGAGCTGTTTTCCAGCACCTTGCCGACGATGACCGAGCCGTCCTCGCCGGCATTCTGGGCAATCTGGCGCGCGGGAGCCTGAATGGCCCGGCGGATAATGTTGATGCCCGTCTTCTGGTCCTCATTTGCCGGGTTCAGTGAATCGAGCGCCTTTAGCGCCCGCAGCAGCGCGACGCCGCCACCAGGTACGATGCCTTCCTCGACGGCGGCGCGGGTCGCGTTGAGGGCGTCGTCGACGCGGTCCTTGCGCTCTTTCACCTCGACCTCGGTGGCGCCGCCGACCTTGATCACCGCAACGCCGCCGGCGAGTTTGGCCAGACGCTCCTGCAGCTTCTCACGGTCGTAGTCGGAGGTGGTGGTCTCGATCTGCTGCTTGATCTGGTTGATGCGGGCGTCGATGTTCTCTTTCTTGCCGGCACCGCCGACAATGGTGGTGTTGTCCTTGTCGATGGTTACGCGCTTGGCGCGGCCCAGCATGTCGAGCGTGACGTTCTCGAGCTTGATGCCGAGATCCTCGGAGACGACCTGGCCGCTGGTCAGGATCGCAATGTCCTCCAGCATGGCCTTGCGCCGGTCGCCGAAGCCAGGAGCTTTCACGGCCGCGACCTTCAAGCCGCCGCGCAGCTTGTTGACGACGAGCGTCGCCAGCGCCTCGTTCTCCACTTCCTCGGCGATGACGAGCAGCGGCTTACCCGTTTGCACGACCGCCTCGAGCACCGGCAGCAACGGCTGCAGGCTCGACAGCTTCTTCTCGTGGATGAGAACGTAGGGATCGTCGAACTCGACCGTCATCTTTTCGGCGTTAGTAATGAAATATGGCGAGATGTAGCCACGGTCGAACTGCATACCCTCGACCACGTCGAGCTCGGTCTCCAGGCTCTTGGCCTCCTCGACCGTGATCACGCCTTCCTTGCCGACTTTCTCCATGGCCTCGGCGATCATCTTGCCGATTTCGCTGTCGCCGTTGGCCGAAATGGTGCCCACCTGGGCGATCTCGTCGTTGTTGGTGACGGCCTTGGAGTTCTTCTTCAGGTCGGCCACGATGGCGTTGACCGCAAGGTCGACGCCGCGCTTCAGGTCCATCGGATTGGCGCCTGCGGCCACGGAGCGGGCACCCTCGCGGACGATGGCCTGGGCGAGAACGGTGGCGGTCGTGGTGCCGTCGCCGGCGAGGTCGTTGGTCTTGGACGCCACCTCGCGCAGCATCTGCGCGCCCATGTTTTCGAACTTGTCGTCGAGCTCGATTTCCTTGGCGACGGTCACGCCGTCCTTGGTCGTGCGTGGCGCACCGAACGACTTCTCGATGACCACGTTGCGACCCTTGGGGCCAAGCGTCACCTTCACGGCATTGGCGAGAATGTCGACGCCGCGGAGCATGCCTTCGCGGGCGTCATGAGAAAACCTTACCTCTTTGGCGGACATCTGCTTTCATCCTCCTTCAATGGCGCCTTCAGACGGCGCCGAAGACGACAGCGATCACCAGCGCGAGCGCCATCGCGGCGCCGGCTGCGCTCAAAATCTCAGACCTTGTCACAAGATTTGATGGATCAGGCTGCGGCCTTGGTCTTGGCCCGGCCTTCGAGAACGCCCATGATGTCGCTCTCTTTCATGATCAACAGCTCCTCGCCGTCGATCTTCACTTCGGTGCCGGACCACTTTCCGAAAAGCACCGTATCACCGGGCTTGACATCGAGTGGGGTGATCTTGCCGTTCTCGTCGCGGGTACCGGGCCCGACAGCGAGCACCTC
>DASVDU010000258.1:0-4589 GCA_036380915.1 Hyphomicrobiaceae bacterium
CGCCGATCCAGCGGGCTCGGTGGTGATCTCGACCGCGTCGCCTGATCAGATCCGCCGCTATCGCTTTGGGCTGAGGACGGCGGATTATCTTCTCTGCGCCACTTGCGGCAGCTACATCGGCGCGGTGCAGGCGGAGCCCGACGGTCGACTGATTTCGGTGATCAACGTCGGCGGTCTCGATGTGGCGGAGTTCTCCGGTGTTGCAGCTGATCCGGTCGTGTACGATGGGGAAAGCATCGCGGACAGGCTGGCGCGGCGCCGGACGTACTGGATGCCGGCGGTCGTCACCGAGGGGCCGAGCCGTCAATGAGGCGGTTTCAACCTAGTACGGATTAGTTTGACTGACTTCTATCGCTGGCCGCTCATGGCCGTAGACAACAAGGGGGCCGCAGATCCATGCCCACCCAGATTTTGATGCCCGCGCTTTCGCCGACCATGGAGGCGGGCAAGCTCGCCAAATGGCTCGTCAAGGAAGGTGACAAGATCACCGCGGGCAAGGTCGTCGCAGAGATCGAGACCGACAAGGCGACCATGGAGGTCGAGGCTGTCGACGAGGGGACGGTCGCCAAGATCCTCGTCCCGGATGGCACCGAAAATGTGAAGGTGAACACACCGATCGCACTCATCGCGGGGGAAGGGGAATCGGTCGAGGAGGTAAGCAAGGCCGCTGCCGCTGCTCCCGCTCCCCAGCCTGCCCCCCAAGCGGCCCAACCGGAGCCACAGGCAGAACCCGCACCCAAGCCAGCGGCCGCCGCACCGCAGCCGACGCCATCCGCGGCTCAGGCCGGGCCTGCTGTCGGTGGTTATGGAGCGGCGCCAACGGCTCAGGCGCAGCCGACACCCGCGCGCCAAGGCCCTGCACCGCAGGCCGAGCCGCGGACGAACGGACATGACGGTCGGATCTTTGCCTCCCCGCTCGCGCGGCGCCTTGCGAAAGAGGCAGGGATCGATCTTTCGCTAATCCGTGGTTCGGGCCCGCACGGGCGAATCGTCAAGCGCGACGTCGAAGCCGCTGCCGCCACTCCGGGGCTTGGAACGGCGGTCGCGATGCGTCCGACAGCGCAGCCGCTGCCGCCTTCGATGGCGGCGCTGCAGCCGATGCCGGACGAGAAAATCCTGGCGCTCTACGACAAGAACTCCTACGAGATCGTGCCGCATGACGCGATGCGCCGCATCATTGCGGAGCGGCTGACGCAGGCCAAGCTGACGATCCCGCACTTCTACCTGAGCGTCGATTGCCGGATCGACGAGCTGCTGAAGGCCAGGGAGCGAATCAACGCATCGGCTCCGAAGGAGGGCCCGCGCGCGTTCCGGCTTTCCGTCAACGACTTCATCATCAAGGCCATGGCGCTTGCGCTGCAGCAGGTGCCGGCGGCCAATGCCACGTGGACGGAGCAAGGGACGCTTCGCCACAAGTATTCCGACGTCGGCGTCGCAGTTGCCATCGAGGGCGGCCTTTTCACGCCGGTCATCCGGCAAGCCGAGATGAAGTCGCTGTCGGAGATCTCGAACGAGATGAAGGATCTGGCCGAGCGTGCCCGCCGGCGCCGGCTCGCCCCGCACGAGTACCAGGGCGGCTCGACCTCAATCTCGAACCTCGGCATGTATGGCGTGAAGAGCTTCGATGCCGTGATCAATCCTCCGCACGCCACCATTCTCGCGGTCGGCAGCGGCGAGAAGCGGGCCATCGTGGTTGGTGACAAGATCGAAATCGCCACCATGATGAGCTGCACGTTGTCATGCGATCACCGCGTCGTCGACGGAGCGCTCGGCGCCGAGCTGCTCGCCGCGTTCAAGGCGCTGATCGAAGACCCGGTGCGGATGCTGGTGTGAATCTGAGGCGACTAGTGAGTAGCGAATGGCGAATGGGGACTTCGCCGTCTCCACCTGGCCTATTCGCCATTGGCCATTCGGTATTCGCCCCTCTCCAAAAGTGTACCCTTTGAGACACTTGTAACCCGTTCTCCACAGCGATTGCGCGGGCGAGCCGGCCTCGCCTGTCGGTAACTCGGCATCCGAGCTTGTCGGGTTCCGGGTCGCCGCATAAGCAGAGGCGCGGGGACGATTCCGGTGAGCTGCGTAACGTGCAACGGACTCTCAAACGGGGTATTCAAGATGCTTAAAATGCTACGCGCGCCGACATCCATGCTCATCGGTGCCGTGCTTCTCGCTGGTTGCTCGGGTGACGGCACGTTCCTGGGCAGCCCGATCACGACGGGCTCCATCCAGCCGCAGATCGATCCGGCTTGCGTCAGCCTCACGGCCGAGATCGACGGCCTCATGAAGGAGGGCATCGCGGAAAAGGTCGAAAAGGCCGCGGCCAACAAGTACCGTCTGAAGAAGGCTGATCTCGCCAAGGCCGATCGCCTCAACAAGGCCAATGCCGAGTTCCAGAACCGCTGCGCCCTGAATCCGGCCAAGCCGGCCTCGACGAGCGCCGAGGCAAAGCCCGCCGAAGGCCAGAAGGAAGTCGCCGCCGCCAGCGCGAAGCCTGCCGAGGCCTCCAAGGCGCCAGCTGAGCAGAAGAGCCAGTAGGCCCTGAGGAGAGGTCTGCCAGTGCGCCTATTCCGAAGTTCGCCAGAGCCTGCGGGTTCGCGAGCGGGATTCGGAGCCGAAGTTATGAGAAGCGTAGGATCGGAATTTCTCATTCGATGCATTCCGCGACCGGCAGCGGATTTCTAGTTCGGGCGGGCGGCGTCGGCCGCCCGTTCGCGATTGAGGAGTTGGCGTGATGAAGACCGTCATGGTCTATGGCGACAGCCAGACCTGGGGCCGCAAGCCGGGTGTGCCTGAGCGCATGCCCTTCACGCGACGCTGGACGAGCATCATGGCCCGCCGGCTCGGCAGTGAGGTGCATGTCATCGTCGAGGCGCTGAACGGCCGGACAACGTGCCGGGACGAGCCCTGGAAGCCGTGGCGCAACGGTGCCGCGCACCTCGACATGCTGCTCGCCTGTCACGCACCGCTGGACCTCGTCATCATCGCGCTCGGCTGCAACGATCTGCAGTGGCACCAGCACTTGGGTGCTTACGAATCGATGCTCGGGGTGCAGGTTCTGCTGGAAAAGGTGCTCAACTGGCGCGGTGAGCCGGCCGGTCCGCCTCCGCGCGCCTTCTTGCTGGCGCCGCCGCGAATCACGAAACCGGCCGGCCCTCTCGCGGAGAAATTCCGTGGCGCGCCGGAAAAATCGGAGGAGCAGCAACGCCTCTATCAGCAGCTCGCTGCCGAGCTTGGCGTTCCATTCTTTTCGATGGCAGAGGTGGCCGATCCGAGCCCGATAGATGGAATCCATCTCGACGAGGCGGGCCAAGCTGCTTTGGGGGAGGCGATGGCGCCGCGTGTCGCCGAGGTGCTCGGCCTCAACTGACCACGTCTATTCGTCGATGACGTCGCTTACTGCGCGGGCGGGCAGGGAGCCGGCGCGGGCTCACTCGAGCGTCAGGTGCGCCTTGATGGCCTCCAGTTCGACCTTATCCATGAGGTCGAAGCTCGGCAGCGTGTCGATCTCGTCCAGGCTGCGGAAGTGGCCATAGCGGCGGCGGTGGTTGAGAATAATTTCGGCCCGCTGCGGGCCGATGCCCCTGATCCGCTCGAGATCGTCACGATCGGCGACGTTGAGATTGAGCTTGCCCCCGATGCTGACCGGCAGGGTTTCGGGATTGACGGTTACGCTCTCCGCGAGAAGTCTCCTGTCCTCCTCAGAAGCAATCTTGAACAGTGGCAGCTCAAGCAGCTCATCGATGTGGCGGATGCCCCCGTGTTGCTCTCGATACTCCACGATTTGCCTGGCGCGTGCCTCCCCGATGCCGTGAATGCGCTCGATCTCTTCCTGGGTCGCGGTGTTGATGTCGAGCTTGCCCATCGCTGTGCTCATCCTCTCGGGCCGGCAGGCGACGCCGCGGAGCCGCTCACATCCATACAACATTACGGATGCCGGGGACGGCTTCGCACCTCCTCCACGCGGCATCAACGATCGCTGCGGGCGGCGGTTCCGGGGATGAGCTCTGGGGGGCGATCAGGCGCCCGCCATGACGGAGCAGTGCTGCCCGCCGTCGACCGGCAGGCAGACGCCCGTGATGAACTTCGCCTCGTCGGACGCCAGGAAAACGGCAGCGTTGGCGATGTCCCAGGCCTCGCCCATATGCCCCATCGGGCAGAGCTTGTTTCGCGCCTCGATCATCTCCTCGAGCGAGCCGTACTGACCGGCGATCTGCTTATAGATGAGTGGCGTGTTGATGAGACCCGGCATGATGCAGTTTGCGCGGATGCCCGACTTTGCATACTGCATCGCGATCGCCACCGTGGCGTGATTTACTGCGGCCTTGGTGGCGTAGTAGGCGAAGTACGGATACCCGGTCCAGCGGATGGCGGCGAGCGAGGAGATGTTGACGATCGCCCCGCCGCCCTGCCGCAGCATATGCGGGATCACGCATTTCGACGTGCGATAGACGGACCCGATGTTGATGTCGACAGCCGCCTGAAAACGGGCCTCGTCGAGCTCGACCGGGCCGTCCATATGCGTCGTGCCGACATTGTTGTGCAGAATGTCGATGCGGCCGAACCGCTCGATTGCGCGTGCGACGGCAGCC
>DASVDU010000259.1:0-33255 GCA_036380915.1 Hyphomicrobiaceae bacterium
ACAAAGCCCTTGGACCGGTCCGTGTACTTATCGAAGGTCATAAGTCTCTCCTCAGCGCGCCCGCTCGCCCAAATCGGCACGAATCGAACGCCGTTCCGTCAGGAATGATACGACGTCGTCGGCAGGCCCCTACAGGCACCCTCCGACCCGCCAGCAGCAGATATAGGGTCGCTGCGGCGCGGCGAAAGGGGCAGGCCGGCCCTCAACTCAGCACATCTTGCAGGAGATAAACTTGCACCAGGTCAAAAAGTCAGCGGCTCCGGGCCACCCAACCGATGGAGCCCGGTGAGCGAGCGCACACGACCCCACGCCCCCGGCGGGGATGCGGCGCGCCTGGGGGCAATTGAATCTGGAACTTGAGCAAACGCCATCGGAGCCGGCCACGTCGCCACCGGCACTTCCGCATTCTGGCTCGGCTACTGATTCTCAGACGCCCGTCTCGATCGGCGGTCGTCAAATCCCCCGGACGGCGCTATCGGTGCCGGGTTACCTCGCCGGCTTGCCCCGAAGCGTCAATTACTCCCCCGAATCGTCCTTGGCGGCAACGCTGCTCGCCTCACCTGCGCCACCATTCGTGTCGCGTCGAGCCCGCCGCACAGGCCGCTTCAGGAACTCAGGCTGGTCCTGTCCAGCGCCTCCGAAGCGGTCACGCCGACGCTGCGGAGCTTCGGTGAGGGACTGCTGAGCAGCTTCGTCGACCTGCGGCGGCTCGGCTGCCTGCGGCTGATGGCCATTCCGCTCCGCTTTCGCACCGTTACCGTTGCGGCTTTCCTGGTAGCGCTCCTGCATGGGTCGGCCGCTCTGGTCGAGCCCCGGGCGGCGTGACCGCTCGTCAAAGCGCTGCTGTTGTCCATCCAGCCGCGGTTGCTGCCCATCCAGCCGCTGTTGCAGCTCGTGGCCGCGTGGCGGCAGAAGATAGCTTTCGCCATCGTCGCCATCCTCGTCGGAAAAGTCTTCCGGTTCTCCCGGGTGGCGGCCGGCACCATTCATGGCTTCGCCGGACTGCTGAATCGTCTGCTCCCGGAACGCCATGATGATGCGGTTATAGTGCTCCGCGTGCTGGAGATAATTTTCGGCCAGGACAGGGTCGCCGGAAGCCAGCGCATCCCGTGCCAAGGACATGTATTTTTCGGCAATGTGCGACGCCGTCCCCCGGATCTTCACATCCGGACCATTCGATTCGTAGTTACGCGTCAGCGGATTGTGGTGGGCCTTGCGGTTACGGCCGCGACCCCGCCGGTTCTGCTGTCCCTGCCTCATAGTCTCCCAATCTCAACTATGCAGATAACTTCTAGTTTTGGTTTGCTTTACGAGGGGCACTGGCAGCACCGCTGCCAGATGCATCTGCTGCAACAGACGTGCACCATCGCCCCCCACGAAGCAGCGCGCGAAAAGGCATCGCTGCAATCGTTACGTCACTCGCGCGCGCAATCGCGCCGGGTAAATTCTTGTGCTGTTGACATTCACGAAGCTTCGCCAGTCAACCAATCGGGAAAAGGCGCATTAGCGAAACACCGCCGCCACCGTGGCCGCTGGTCCGACCGACCAACTGGCAACCAGCACGTCCACGCCGCTCGTTTCGCTCGGTCTACTTGCGCTCGCAGGTGACAGCCGCAATGAGAACCTCGGCTGTACTGTTGCGCTCACGCTTCTTTCCGCCTGGCCCGACATTAGCTTGTGACCGGTTCGTTTCCAAGCATTTTTCTCTCCGCGATCACTTGAGTGCCCTCCAGGCCACACACCGCTCCACCCCGTTGAGGTCTCGGAATACACGGACGAGAGGCGCTTCGTTTCGAACTCGGATGGAACTCAGCAATTCGCTTACCGCGTCGGATTGACCTTTCCCGACCTCGAACACGGCCCAGCCATTCGGCGCGACCCGGGCCAGATCTGCTGCGATCTCGCGATAGATCTCCAGTCCGTCGGCTCCGCCGTCGAGTGCGGATCGCGGATCGAAATCGCGAACCTCCGGCTCCAATGTCTCTATAATACCTGTCGGAACATACGGCGGATTTGCGACCACCAGGTCAAAGGGCCCGCCGATACCATTCAGAGAGCGTGCATACATCCAAGAGGCACGCGATTGAACTCCATGGCGACGTGCATTGCGCTGCGCAATGTCCAACGCCTGCGGGTCGATGTCGGTTCCGAGTCCGGTTGCGTGGGGGAGCTCTGCGAGCAACGTCACCAACAGACAGCCAGATCCAGTTCCGATGTCGAGAATCCGAAGCGGGGCAGTCTCCGCGCCGTCTTGAGCGCCAACCAAGTCAAGTGCAGCTTCGATAAGCGTCTCGCTATCCGGCCTCGGGTCGAGCACCGCGGGAGAGATCTCGAAATCCCGGCCGTAGAACCCGCGCATTCCAAGAATGCGGGAGACCGGCTCGCGTGCAAGGCGCCTTTGAACGAAGCTGTGGAGGAGATCCGTTTGGGTCGCGTCAAGCCGTGCTTCTGGCTGAGAGATGAGCCGTTCCGAATCGCAGCCCAGCGCCGCAGCTACGAGAAGGCGCGCATCGCGCGCCGCCGATTCGATGCCACTACCGCGCAGGCGGCGCGTGGTCTCCTTGATCGCCGCCGCTGCCGTAAGCCTGTGCAACTCGTTATCAGATATGGTTGTGGGCATTGGCCTCAGCAAGCTGACTGGCCTGATGGTCGGTGATGAGTGCGTCGATCAGCTCGTCCAGCGCACTGCCATCGAGAATGGTGTCGAGCTTGTGCAGGGTCAGGTTGATCCGGTGATCCGTCACGCGGCCCTGCGGGAAATTATAGGTGCGGATCCGTTGCGACCGGTCGCCTGAGCCGACTTGGCCTCGGCGTTGGGCCGCCCGCTCATCCGCCGTACGCTGGCGCTCCCGCTCATATATGCGGGACCGCAGCACCTGCATGGCAAGCCGGCGGTTCTGATGTTGAGATTTTTCCGCCGACACGACGACGATGCCCGTGGGCAGATGCGTAATGCGCACGGCCGAATCCGTCTTGTTGACGTGCTGGCCGCCGGCACCGCCCGCGCGCATCGTATCGATACGGATGTCCTCTGGCTTGATCTCGACATCTACCTCTTCGGGCTCCGGCAAAACGGCCACCGTCGCGGCTGAAGTGTGAATACGGCCGCTCGCCTCCGTCTCAGGTACGCGCTGCACGCGATGGACGCCGGACTCGAATTTCAAACGCGCGAAGACACCATCGCCGGAGATCGATGCGATCACCTCCTTGATGCCGCCGAGGTCGTTCTCTGACATGGAGATGATCTCGGTTTTCCAGCCGTGCAGGTCGGCGTAGCGCTGGTACATGCGAAACAAATCGGCGGCGAACAGCGCCGCCTCGTCGCCGCCCGTGCCGGCCCGCACCTCGAGGATGACGCTGCGGTCGTCGGCAGCATCCTTCGGCAGCAGCAGAATACGCAGTTTCTGCTCGAGCTCCTCGATCTTCGGGCGAAGCGCCGCCAGCTCCTGCTCGGCAAGGGCAGCCATCTCCCGGTCCGATCCAGCGTCCTCCGCGATTGCAGTCAGCTCGGCCAGCTCCTTTTCGGCCTTGCGCAGCTCCTGAACCGTCGTGACGATCGGTTTCAGGTCGGAGAACTCCTTGGTGAGCTTGGCGTAAGTCGCCTGGTTGACACCCTGACTCAGCTCCGCCTGGATCACATCCCAGCGCTGGATGAGCTTTTCGAGCTTTTCTTGCGGAACGGAGTTCATTGCGAACGTTGTCGTCTCCCCCTGTGCCCGGCCGTGACCGCCGGCTGCCGTCTGCTCAACAATGAGAACAATTCGCGAGCGGGAGCAACGACCGAGCACGCACTCTCAATTCACATGCTCACAGATTTTGAAACCGCGGCCTGGCCGCTCTGTTGCTCTAAAGGCTCGCTTTCAGGCCAGCTCGACCCCCTCGGCTTTGGCGAAGTCCTGCAAATACGAGCGAATGCTGCCGGACTTCGTCTCTAGCAATTCATCCACGACGCTAGCAACCTTGGCTGCATCGAGCGACAAGATCATCGATTTCACGGGACCGATGGAGGCCGGTGCCATTGAGATCGTCCGGTAGCCCAACCCAATCAAGGCCATGGCATCCAAAGTGCGCCCTGCCATTTCGCCGCAGAGCGTCACCGGCACCCCGTGTCTGGCGCCCGCGCGCACGACCTGCTTGAGCGCGCGCAGTGCCGAGACCGACAGCGGGTCGTACCGATGCCCGACCTGGGCGTTGGAGCGGTCCGCCGCGAACAGGAACTGCATCAGGTCATTGCTGCCCACCGACACGAAGTCGACCTGCGGCATCAACGCATCGAGTTCATAGAGCAGGCTCGGTACCTCGACCATGGCGCCAAGGCGGAGCCTCTCGGGGCGCGGCACGCCGCGCTTCGCGAGATGATCGACTTCACGAGCGATCAGGGCTTTGACCGCCTCGATCTCGGACACTGTCGAGACCATCGGCACCATGATGCTGAGCTCCCGCCCCCCAGCAGCCCGGATCAAGGCCTGGATCTGCGTGCGGAACAGGCCGGGGCGGTCGAGGGAGATACGAACCGCCCGCCAGCCGAGCGCCGGGTTCTCCTCCTTGGGATGGCGGATATAGGGGAGAATCTTGTCTCCGCCGATGTCGAGGCTGCGGAACACCACCGGCTTGCCAGAGGCTCCATCCAGAATCTGCCGGTAGGTCTCCGTCTGCTTGTCCCTCCGCGGAAAGGTAGAGGAGATCATGAACTGCAGCTCGGTGCGGAACAGGCCGATGCCCTCCGCTCCCGATTCGTGCAGATGCGGAAGATCGACCAGCAACCCCGCATTGATGTGCAGATGGATGCGGGCCCCGTCCTTCGTCACGGTCGGCAGCTCGCGAAGGGCTTGGTACCGGCGCTGCCGCCTGGCCCGGAACCGGACCTTGTCCGAATAGGCCGTAACGATATCCGTCGAGGGCCGGACGTGGATATCTCCCCTCTCGGCGTCGACGATGATCGGGTCGCCGGTCGAAACCAGCTCGACGATTCCCCGCGCCTGACCGACGGCCGCCAGCCCGAGGGCTCGTGCGACGATGGCGACGTGACTTTGGCCGCTGCCCTCCTCGATGACGAGGCCCCGCAGCTTCTCACGGTCGTAGTCGAGGAGCTCGGCGGGGCCCATTGTGCGGGCAACCAGAATCGTGTCGGCCGGAAGCTCCAATCCTTCCCGGGCTGCGGTCGTACGGCCGGCGAGAATGCGCAACAGCCGGTCGGACAAATCATCGAGATCGCGCAGGCGCTCCCGCCAGTAAGGGTCGTTCTGGCGCAGCATCCGCGTGCGCGTTGCGTTCTGCACCCGCTCGACGGCCGCCTCGGCGGTCAGGCCTTCCCGCACGGCTGCTTCCATGCGCCGCATCCAGCCGCGATCGTTGGCAAACATGCGGTAGGCTTCGAGGACGTCGCGGTGGTCTCCGGCCTGTGCGAGCGCCTCCGCACTCAGCATCTCGTCGAGGCTGGCACGCAGGCGATGGACCGCCGACTCGAGGCGCTTCAATTCTGTCGCCACGTCCTCGGCGAGCAGCTTCGTTACCACCACTCGGGGCTCATGCAGCACGACATGTCCGAGCGCGATGCCCTCGGAGATGGGCTCGCCGTGGGCCACGCCGGCAAGCGAGCGACTGATCTCGGCAGCGGCATTCACGCCGGCAACGGCGCCGGAGACGATGTGCTCGGCGACGACCATCGCCGTCGTCAACAGCACCTCGACGTCCTCGTCCGAGTACTCCCGCCGCGTCCTGTTCTGGACGGCGAGCACGCCGAGCACGACCCCGCCCCTCAGGATCGGGACCGCGAGCATCGAGTGATAGATCTCCTCGCCCGTTTCCGGCCGATACGAGAACGCGGGGTGAAGCTGCGCGTCCGGCTCATTGATCGGCACTGCGATCTCGGCGCATCGGCCGACAAGGCCTTCGCCCCGCTTCATGCGGGTATTGTGAACGGCTTCCTTCTTGAGACCCTCGGTCGCGAAAAGCTCGAGCGAGCCGTCCTGGCGCTTGAGGTAGATGGAGCAGACCTCCGCCACCATCAGTCCGGAGATCTGGCGCACGATCTTGTCGAGCCGCGACTGCCCGTCGCCCGGCTCGGCCATGATCTCGCGCAGGCGCCTCAGAATAACTCTGAGCGCAGGCTCCGACGGTAATGTGCGCGGCTCATCCCCGCGTCTGGTCTGCATGGCGCTTGCCGTTCAGTAGTCCGTTGCGGACGGCGGATAGCAGGAGGCACGAGGCTTCCGATACCCCGTGGACCTCATCGGCACCTTACTCAAGTCCCGCGCCAGGCGGGCGCGCTCAATCCTTGTCGAGTCCGTAAAGGGTATGCAAGGTGCGTACGGCGAGTTCGGCGTAGGCCGCGTCGATCAAGACGCTGATCTTGATCTCCGACGTGGTGATGGCCAGGATGTTGATGCCCTTTTCGGCCAACGCCTTGAACATCTGGGCCGCCACGCCGGCATGGCTTCGCATGCCGACTCCGATCACCGAAACCTTCACCACGTCCGACGAGCTGTCTATTTCGGAGTACCCGATCGTCTCCTGACATTTACGCAGGACCTCCAGCGTCTTGGGCAGCTCCGAGGCGGCGACGGTGAAGGTCATGTCCGTATGCTTTCCGTCGGAGGACAGGTTCTGCACGATCATGTCGACGTTGACGCTGGCGTCCGCCAGGGGCCCGAAAATGCTGGCAGCGACACCCGGTTTATCGGCCACTCGCCGGATCGTGACCTTCGCCTCGTCCTTTGCGTAGGCGATACCGCTGACAACCTGGCTCTCCACGATTTCTTCCTCGTCGCAAACAATCGTGCCGATGTTCTGCCATTCCGCACCGCCGCGGACCGGCTCGATCGTCTCGGCATCCGCAAAGCTGGACAGCACGCGCGTGCGCATCCGGTGGACCATCGCCAGCTCGACGGACCGCGTCTGCAGCACCTTCGAGCCCAGCGAGGCCATCTCCAGCATCTCCTCGTAGGAGATCCGCGGCAGACGGCGCGCCGTCGGGACGATGCGCGGGTCGGTGGTGTAGACCCCGTCCACGTCCGTGTAGATGTCGCAGACATCGGCGTTGAGCGCGATCGCCAGCGCCACGGCGCTGCAGTCCGACCCACCGCGGCCCAGCGTAGAGATGCGGTTGCGCTGTGGCTCGAGCCCCTGAAAACCCGTTACCACGGCAACCTCGCCTTGCGCCAGCCGCTGCCGGATTTCATCGGCCTGGATCTCCTGGATTCGTGCTGCGCCATGGGCCGCGTCCGTGAGGATCGGGATCTGCCAGCCCTGCCAGGAGCGGGCCGGAACGCCAATCGACTGCAGCGCAATGGCAAGGAGCCCTGCGGTCACCTGCTCACCGGAGGCGACCACGGCATCGTACTCGCGCGCGTCGTGGATCAGCGACATCTCCCGCACCCAGGCGACGAGCTGGTTGGTGTGTCCAGCCATTGCCGAGACGACGACGGCCGCCTGGTTTTTGGCATCGACCTCGCGCTTGACGTGACGGGCGACGTTGCGGATGCGGTTGATATCTGCAACGGACGTGCCGCCGAATTTCATCACTACGACTGCCATGCGTCTACCCGTTGCGCCAATCACCTCATGCTCGGTGCCGCGGGGACGCGGTACAGAGGGCAAGGCAACCGGTGCTTCTCCTCGTTGTCAGCGGAATGGCCCGATCGGGCCGTACTCATAGCGATAACGCACCAGAGCTGCAACCAATGCGGTGTATCCTTGACATGAGTCACAAGAATGACGCGAGATCCCGGTCATGACATCCGCGCATCCAAGCCAAGCCACTCTGGATCCTGAGGAAATCGATCGTTTTGCCCGTTTGGCGGGCAAGTGGTGGGATCCTGAGGGGGAGTTCCGGCCGTTGCACAAGCTTGGGCCGGCGCGCCTTTCGTTCATCAAGTCGCATCTCGTCCGCCGCTTCGGCCTGCCGGAACGGGGGCTTAAGCCTCTCGCGGGCCTGACGATCCTCGATATCGGATGCGGCGGCGGGCTGATCTCCGAGCCTCTGGCCCGCCTTGGCGGGACCGTGACGGGAATCGATCCTGCAACGGAGAACATCGCGACGGCGATCCAGCATGCCGAACCGCAGGGGCTCGTCATCGACTACCGGACCGCCCGTGCCGAGGATCTGGTTGAGGAGAGGACCCAGTTCGACGCGGTCGTCTGCTTGGAGGTCGTCGAGCACGTACCGGATCCGCAGGCCTTCATTCGGACCTGTGCCGCTCTGGTGCGTCCTGGCGGACTTTTCATCACGTCGACCATAAATCGGACGCTCAAGGCCTTCGCCCTCGCGATCGTCGGCGCGGAGTACATCCTGCGCTGGCTCCCCGTCGGCACCCACCAGTGGGATCGGTTCGTAACACCGGAAGAGCTGGCGCGCTATTGCCAAGCGGCCGGGCTGCAGCAGCCCGTGTTCGAGGGACTGATCTACAATCCACTCACGGGGCGTTGGTCCTTGGGCCAGGATACGGACGTCAACTACATGGCTGCTGCTGACAAGCCGGGCTCGACGAGCTGAGGCCGCTTGGAAATCGCCTGCATCAGCTTTGGGCGAGCTGAAGGATCCGCTGCACCATCGCACTCTCCGGGCGCGTCAACTCGTCAACCACGGTGAAGTGGTTTGCATTCGGCACGACCACGCACTCGGCCTTCACGCCGGCCGCTGACCACGCCGCCGTGATGTCGAGGCTCTGGCGCAGGAACTCCTGGCTTTCCGCACCACCGACAGCAGCCACGAAGGTGCGGTCGCGAGGCGGTGGCGGCCAGAGAATCGGGCTCGCCTCCCGCGCTGCCTCCGGCGTAAGCCGCAGCGCCTCATTGAGGCTCGTCGGGATCAGCGGCGTGAGGTCGAAGACGCCGCTGATCGCATAACCTGCGCGGACGAGATCAGCCGGCGCATCGTGCCGCGACCAGTCCGTCGCCATCATGGCTGCCGCCAGATGCCCGCCGGCGGAATGGCCGACGATGACGGGGCGCTTGGCAGTGCGCCGCCAAAGCGCGACGAGAAACTGGCGCATCTCATCCACGATTTGCGCAATGGTGGCCTCGGGGCACAGAGTATAGGAGGGAAGTGCCACCACAGCGCCCCTGCCGACCAGGGCTTCGGCCACGAAGCTGTAGTCGACCCGGTCTCCACGCTGCCAATAGCCGCCGTGGATGTAGGCGACCAAAGGTCCATCCGCGGTGCCTTCCGGAGCTGCGAAGAGATCAAACCGGTTGCGAGGCCCCGATCCGTAGGAGAGGTCGAGCTCGTGAGCCAGCGTCGCCCGCACCCGCGCGGAGTGAGCAGCCCATCTCGCCATGATCTCCGTGTGCTCCGGGACCCGGCGGCGGTTGTTGTATTCGGCCTCGTAGTCGATCTCAGTCATGATTTGCCCCCTCAGGCAGCTTGCGCGCCCTGCCGCGCGTCTTCCCGGATCATGTCTGACGCTTTTTCGGCAATCATGATGGTCGGCGCGTTGGTATTGCCCGATGTCATGGTCGGCATGATCGAGGCATCGACAACCCGAAGCCCCGCGATGCCGTGAACACGCAGGCGCTCATCGACGACCGCCATAGGGTCTCGGCCCATCTTGCAGGTTCCGCACGGGTGAAAGATCGTCGTGCCCTTCGCCTTGGCGAAGGCCATCAGATCTTCATCGCTCTCGACCTCCGGACCGGGAAGGAACTCGCGCTTGACGTACTGCTTGAACGCGGGCTGCTCGGCGATCCGCCGAAGCATGCGGATTCCGGCGAGCAACACGTCGCAATCGGTCTGGGACGCCAGGTAGTTCGCAACGATGCTGGGCGGCGCCGCGGGATCGGGTGACGTGATCGAGATCACGCCGCGGCTTTCCGGCCTGAGCTGGCAAACCGAGGCGGTTACGCCCGAAAATGGGTGGAGGCCCTGGCCCGGCCCTTCAGCAGACAGCGGCATGAAATGGACCTGAACATCGGGAACGTCGAGCTCCGGGCGCGAGCGCGCGAAAACGCCGACCACGCCGGCACCGATGGTGAGAATGCCGCTCCGCGAGAAAGCATATTCCAGGCCAGCCCGAACCTGCATCAGACGGCTGTGCCAGACATCATTGAGGCTAGCGGGCAAGGAGCACTCGTAGACGAAGCGGGCCTGAAAATGGTCCTGCAGATTTTCGCCGACGCCGGGAAGCTCATGCAGGACTTCGACACCGGCATTCTTCAGTACGGCTCCCGGCCCGATGCCTGAGACCTGCAGCAGTTGAGGACTGCCGATCGCGCCCGCTGCGAGCAACACCTCCCGGGCGGCCGCCACTGTCCGCGTTTGCCCGTCCCTCTTGTAAACGACGCCGGTCGCCCGCCGGCCATCAAGGGAAATGCGCTTCACCTCGGCGTTGGTGATGATGGCGAGGTTTTTCCGCGAGCGCACGGGGTTGAGATAGCCCACCGCCGTCGAGCAGCGCCGGCCTTTCCACGTCGTGAGCTGATAATAGCCGACGCCTTCCTGGCTGGCTCCGTTGAAGTCGGTCGTCCGCGGTATGCCGGCGGCGACGCAGGCCGCGATGTAGGCCTCGCACAACGGATTCTTCATGCGCACATCGGAGACGCCGAGCGGTCCGCCGGCGCCGTGATACTCATCTGCGCCCCGCTCCTGATTCTCGGCACGCTTGAAGTAGGGCAGCACGTCCCGATACGACCAGCCGGCGTTTCCGAGCTGGCGCCAGGTGTCGAAATCCTGCGCCTGACCGCGAACATAGAGCAGCCCGTTCACCGCGCTGGTGCCGCCGAGAACGCGCCCGCGCGGCCATGGAACGATGCGGCCGTTGAGGTAAGGCTCCGGCCCGGCGCCGAACTGCCAGGTGAGCTTCGGGTTGAACATGGTGCGGAAATAGCCCGCGGGGACGTGCAGCCACGGATTGAGATCCCGTCCGCCGGCTTCAAGCAGAGCCACCCGCACGCCTGGGTCGGCGCTCAGCCGGTTGGCAAGCACGCAACCGGCGGAGCCTGCCCCAATGATTACGTAGTCGAACGTTTCGGCGCCCCCATCAGACTCCATCGTAACCTCCGCGCACCTGATGCCCCCGATCAATGGTCAGCTTCAGGCTTATTACGACTCCTTCGGCCGGAGGGCACGATAGATTTCGATGACCTGGCTGTCGTCCCGGTTGCCAAGGCCGAGCCCGGATGCCGCAACGAACAGCTGATGCGCGGCGGCGGCCAGTGGGAGTCCCATCTTTACGGACCGGCCTGCCTCCAGAACGATGCCGAGGTCCTTGACGAAGATGTCGAGGGCGCTCGTCACCTGGCCATCATCGGCCACCATCCGGGGTCCGCGGTTCTGCAGCATCCAGCTCGAGGCCGCCGAGCCCGACAGGATTTCCTGCGCGACCTTCGGATCGACACCTGCCTGCTCGGCGAGAGCCAGTCCTTCGGCTGCGGTGGCGATGTGCACGCCGCAGAGGAGCTGGTTGATGGTCTTCATCACGGCGCCTTGCCCGGGCTCCTCGCCGAGATGATAGATGTTCGTGCCCATCGCATCGAGGATGGGCTTGGAGCAGGTGAAGGCTGGCTGCGCTGCACCGACCATGATGGTGAGCGTTCCAGCCGTCGCGCCGGCAACGCCGCCCGACACAGGTGCATCCACGAAGCTCCGGCCGGTGTCCGCCACGCGCTTTGCCATAGCTTCAACGCGACCCGGTGGGCAGGTCGCCATCAGGATCACCGTCGCGTCGGAAGCCAGGACATCAAGCGTGCCCTGCTCAAAGAGCACGTGCTCCGCCTGATCCGCATTGACCACCATCAGTATAAGGTGATCCGCGCCATCGGCCGCCTCGCGCGCACTCTTGGCGCCGTGGCCACCAGCCTCGACGAGGTTCGCAACCGCTTCGGCGCGAATATCGTATCCCACCACCCGGAATTGTTTCCGCACGAGGTTCTGGGCCATCGGCAGCCCCATGGCTCCGAGCCCGATGAAAGCAATCGTCTCCGGCATTTTCGCCCACTTGCTGGTTGGCATTGCACCATTCCGGCTCCCGTGGCAGAGGCCGGATCAATACCAGGAACAATGCACCGGGCACGGCGGCTGCGCTACCCTTTGATCATGGGTCAAATCGCGGCTTCTGTCTCGACATCGAAGAAGTGCAGGCGGTCGGGATTGACGGCGAGCCGCAACTTCTCGTCGACTTTCGTCCTCAAGCTCGGGTCGACGGCTGCGACCATGGTGGCGTTGCCAACGGAGACATCGAGCAGGATCTCCGAGCCCAGCTGCTCGACGACCTCGACGACGGCATCGAAGCAGCATCCCGCTGGGTCGGCCGAGTTGGCGACGCGCAAATCCTCAGGGCGCATCCCAAGGGTCACCTCGCGCCCGACGTGACTGCGCAGTCTTGCGGCGCTCCCGTCAGGCACTCTGAGCCGCATACCGCTATTCTGCAGCCAGAGCTCGCCGGCTTCATCCTGCACCGTCACATTACAGAAGTTCATCGCGGGTGAGCCGATGAAGCCGGCGACGAACTTGTTGGCGGGTGAATTGTAAAGCTCCAGTGGCTCACCAACCTGCTGCACCCATCCATCCCGCATGACCACGACGCGGTCTCCCAAAGTCATGGCCTCGACCTGGTCGTGGGTGACGTAGATCGCCGTCGTGCCGAGGCGATCGTGAAGCTTCTTGAGCTCGACACGCATTTGCACGCGCAGCTTGGCGTCGAGGTTCGACAGCGGCTCATCAAAAAGAAACACCTGCGGATTGCGGACGATCGCGCGGCCGAGCGCAACACGCTGGCGCTGGCCGCCGGAAAGCTGGCGAGGCTTGCGATCGAGGAGTTGCTCAATCCCCAGGATATCTGCGGCTTGCTTCACGCGCTGTCTGATTTCGGCCTTGTCGAATTTCCGCATTTTCAGGCCGAAGGCCATGTTGTCGAAAACGCTCATGTGTGGATAAAGCGCGTAATTTTGAAAGACCATTGCAATGTCGCGATCCATCGGCGGCAAGTCGTTAACGATCTGCTCACCGATCAGGATGTTTCCGGAGCTGGTCGCCTCGAGGCCGGCCACCATCCTCAGCGTCGTCGTCTTTCCGCAGCCCGACGGGCCGACGAAGACCATGAACTCCTTGTCGTGGATCGTGAGATTGACGTCTTTGACCGCGTGCACGCTGTCATAGAACTTGTTGATCTGCTTCAGGACGACCTGCGCCATTTTCCGATTACCTTTACGCGACCCGCTTTCAGCCCTTCACTGAGCCGGTCAGACCCGACACGTAATGTTCGACGAAGAATGAGTAAACGAGCGCGACCGGTATCGAGCCGAGCAGCGCGCCCGCCATCAATGGACCCCAGAAGAACACGTCACCACGGATGAGCTCCGAAACGACACCGACGGGGACCGTCTTCTGCTCCGGCGAGGACAAAAAGACGAGCGCGTAAATGAATTCGTTCCAGGAGAGCGTGAACGCGAAAATTCCGGCGGACAGGATGCCCGGGACGGCGACTGGCACGACGATGTAGAGCATGGCCTGCCAGCGCGAGGCGCCATCGATGCGCGCACATTCCTCCAGTTCCTTCGGGATGGCTTTGAAGTAGCCCATCATCAGCCAGGTGCAAAAGGGAATGAGGAATGTGGGATAGGTCAGGATGAGCGACCAGGGTGTGTCGCCCAGCCTGTAATTTCGGATGATTTCCGACAGCGGAATGAAGAGAAGCGTCTGTGGCACCAGATAGGTGATGAAAATGCCGGTGCCGAGGAATCCGGCAAAGCGAAAGTTCAAACGGGCAAGGGCATAGCCCGCGAAAACTCCGCAAATGAGCGAAATGACCGTGGATACGATGGCGATGAACATCGTGTTCCACAGCCATTTCAGGAACATGGTTTCTTGCAGCAGGTACCGGACGTGAGCGAGCGTCGGCTTCCATGTCCAGAACGGGTTGTAATTTACGGCGTTCCAGGGGCGATAGAGCTCGCCATCCGGCCTGAACGACGTGATCAACATCCAGTAGAACGGGAACAGAAGGACCAGAATGAACAGGAGCAAGGGGAGTCGGAAGTAGACCCAGCGTCTCCAAACGGCACCTTCGATCATGACTTCAGCGGATCTCCACCCTGCGGATGTATAGGAGCTGGACAACGACGATCAGGAACAGGATCGGGAACATTGCGAGCGAGACCGCCGCGCCTTGGCTCAGCAATCCCGTTCCGACGCCGAGTTGATAGGCGTAAGTGGCAAAGAGGTGCGTCGCGTTGGCGGGTCCACCGCCGGTCATCACGTAGACGATCTGGAAGTCGGCAAAAGTCTGGATGACAGAGAACAGCACCACCACCATGGTGACCGGCAGCAGCAGGGGCCAGGTGATGTACCAGAACCGCTGCAACGGTTTTGCCCCATCGATCGCAGCCGCCTCATTCAGGTCCGGGCTGATGGTTTGCAGCCCCGCCAGCAGGCTGATTGCGAAGAAAGGAACGCCCCGCCAGATATTGACGATGATGATGGAGATCATTGCCAAATCGCCATCACCAAGCCAGTTGATCCGCCGGTCGATGATGGAGAGGTGATACATCAGCCAGTTCAAAACGCTGAAGGTGGGATCGAACATCCATTTCCAGGCGAACGTGGAAAGGACAGTCGGAATGATGAACGGCAACAGGATGAACGCGCGGACGTAGGCCTTGCCCTTGAAGCTGCGATTGAGCAGCAGCGCCAGCCACAAGCCCAACCCCAGTTTGAATACAGTGGTCACCGCCGTGTACCAGACGGTATTCCAGACCACCCGGTGAAAGATCGGGTCGCCGGCCAGCCGCTGGAAGTTCTCCAATCCGACGAACTGGCCCGGAACGCCGACCCGAGCGTTCGTGACGGCGAGAATGATCCCCCGAAAGAAAGGATAAGCAATGAAGAGCCCCAGGAGGATGGCCGTCGGCAGCAGCAAAACGAGAGCCAGCCAGCGCTCATCCTCCAAAAGCCGCCGGCGTGGTGGCGTCTTGGCGGCCACCGTGTCGGCAGTGAGTATCGCCATATTTCGATCTCTTACGAATACGTGCTGACTATGATCGCCTCACCTTCGAAGATGGGGCGATCCGAGCCCCAATGCGGGGCCGCGCGCGGCACCCGTCAATGCAGCATCACGACTCGTAGATTTTCTTCAGCTCGGCGTGGGTCTGCTTCACGATGTCTTCCGCGCTTGCGCCTTTGACCGCCTCGGCGAACATGTTGACGATGAGATATTTCGAAAGCACCTCAGCCGCTTTTGCATTGGGCGGACCCTTGTAGCCCGGGGTCTGGCCCAGCTTGCCCGCGATGGCGAAAGGCTTCATCACCGGGTTCTCGTCCCACATCTTGTGGGTCTCCCAGCTCGCGGTGCCCGGAGTGTAATAGCCTTTGGCCGTCGTGAACCACTGCTCATAGTTCTGCTTGGCGTGCACGAACTTGAGCAGCTCTTTGGCCGCCGACTGGTTCTTGGAGTAGGACGGCATCACGTGCGAGGTGAACGTGTGGAACCCGAACTGCCCCTTGGGACCCGCCGGCAGTGGCGCATGCCGGATGTCATCCTTCATCGGCTTGCCATCGGCTGTCTGGTACTGTTCGGCTTTGCGCACTGCTTCGACGTAAATCGATCCGCCGTTCAAGGTTGAGCAGATCGTGCCGGATAGGAAGGCGCGGTTGTTGTTGGAGTCATCCCAAGCCAGGCCGCCTTCATCGTAGGCATCCTTCCAGGCTGCGGTCAGGTATTTCACCGCTTCGACCGTCTCCTTCGAATCGAGAGCGACCTTTCCGCTTTCGTCGATCTCGACACCGCCATAGGCCCACATCAGCGGATAAGCAAACGTTGGAGGATCGCCGAACGATTGGCCGAGCGCCTGGCCGATCGGCAGCCCTTTGGCTTTCAGCTTTTTCCCGGCATCCCGGTATTCGTCCCAGGTCTTGGGAAATTCGTTGTACCCGACTTCAGCGAAGGCCGACTTGCGATAGGCATTCATCGCGCCAATGATGGCCATTGGGATGCCCATCCACTTGCCATCGGCGCTGCAGTTGCCCTTCGAGATATCGTAAAAGCCGCCTTGCTCCTTCCCGATCACGTCCGCGACGTCATTCAGATCGACAAGGCTCGCCTTGTAAAGATGCGGATGGTTGTTGAAGAGCATGATGATGTCAGGGCCTGAGCCGGCTTGAATGGCGGACGTAATGCGCGGCTGCAGGTCGTTGCCGTTCACGGTCTCGAAGTTCACCTTGATGCCAAGGGCTTTTTCTGCCTCCGGCAGCAGCTTCTGCCGCAGGAGCTGATCGCAGGCCGGCACGAAGTCATTCCACCTGAGCCAGTGCACAGTGGTGGTCTGCGCATAGGCCGGTGCCTTTCCGGAAGCCAAAATGGCAGCCATTCCGCCCGCCTTGGCAGTGATTGCGCCGGCGCCGGACAATTTCAAAAAATCGCGACGATGAACTCGCGCCATTCCATTTCCTCCCTGGATTATGCTCGCACGCACTGAAAGTGCGAAGTTTCATGGGTCGGGTTAGCCTCCCGCCGCACAATGTATACTTCAATCTGCGCCCCAATGACACAGTAAATATCGCCAGATAACTTAGGAGAAGAAATATTAGTCAGCAGATTATATGCCAATCATCTTTGAGAACGATTTGACTGGGTTTGCATATTCGGAATGTCTGACTTCCAAGCTGGCCGGTTGTCTGAAAACGAAAAGCTGGTTATCGACGGCCCCGTCAGAACCGAGCCGGGATCGCAGAAAGAATGTACGAGAGTGCAGTCGCCACCCTCTCACGAGAAGCCGTAGTTTTCCGAACGCCGTGCGGAAGCGGGGATCTCGTCTGGCGGAGATGGGGAACGGGTGCGCCCGTCGTCCTCTGCCATGGCGGATCCGGCTCCTGGACCCACTGGATCAGAACAATCCCGGCGCTGTCGAGGCGATACGAGCTGTGGGTGCCAGACCTCCCCGGCCTCGGCGATAGCGCCATGCCGCCGAAGCCGTGGACGCCCGCGACATCGGCGAGCATTCTGACCGCGGGATTGCGACAGCTCGTGTCGCCGGACAGGAAGGTCCACCTCGTCGGCTTTTCATTCGGCGCTCACGTGGCGACGCTCGCCGCAGTGGAGCTGGGGGACTGGCTTGCAGACTTCACGATCATCGGCAGCGCCGCCCTCGGGCTGCCATGGCATTCGCTCGAATTGCCCAAGGAGCGTTCGACGATGTCGGCGGAGGAGCGCCGTGCTGTCCACCGGAGGACGCTGGAAATTCTGATGTTCGCCGATCCGCGCCGGATCGATGAGGAAGCCATCGCGATTCAGATGGAAAACATTGCCAAGGCCCGGTTTCGCTCGCGCGAGTTCGCTGCCACCGACGAAATCCGCACGACGCTGGCGCGTGTGACGGCGCCGCTGCGGGCCATCTGGGGCGAGCGCGATGCGATTGCACGCCCGAGCGTTGAAGCATGCTTCGACGTTCTCCGCCTCTACCACCCGGAGTTGGTGACCCGCACGATTCCCGGAGCGGGTCACTGGGTGATGTACGAGGCGCCGGACGCCTTCAATGCCGCGCTGATGGAGCTGCTCGAGCTTCCGCCAAATCGAGCCTGAGCCGGGATGGCGCTATTGCTTCGCATCCCAGCCCGGTGCCGGTTCCGCCGGATAAGATGAAAGCCCCGCAGCGCGAATGGCCTCGATGCAGCAGGCCTCGTCCTTGTCGGATGCGTCCCCGCTCATACCAACCGCGCCGATCACGCGCTGATCGGCATCGAGGATCAGCACGCCGCCTGGCACCGGAATGAACTTGCCTTGCGACAAAGCCGACAGCGCGGCCTGGAATGTCGGCCGCTCGGCGAGACGATCCCGGCTGCCGCGACTGGACGTCCCCATTGCGAGCGCCGTCCAGGCTTTTGCCTGGGCAATTTCGCAGCGGAGGAATGCGAGGCCATCCTGGCGCTTGAACGCGACGAGATGACCACCGGCATCGAGCACAGCGGCAGCCATGGGCGCTGTCCCGATCCGGCTGGCTGCGGTGAGCGCACCATCGACGATCCGCTCGGCAAGCTCGAGCGAGATGGAAGCCGGCAGGAGATGCAGCTCATGGCTTACCACGTTATCCTCCCTCAAACGACTTCGACTTCCAGGTTGCCCACGCCATCCACGTGTCCCAGCAGGCGGTCGCCTCTCTTAACCGCCCCGACGCCGGCCGGCGTGCCGGTGAGAATGAGGTCTCCGGCCTTCAGTTCCCACAGGCCCGAAAGGTACTCGATCTGGCTCGGAATATCCCAGATCATCTGGGAAAGATCGCCCGACTGCCGCCGTTCGCCATTGACGTCGAGCCAGATGGCCCCCGTGGTCGGATGGCCGATTTTTTCAGCAGGCACAATGGCGGAGCACGGTGCCGACTTTTCGAACGATTTACCGATTTCCCAGGGGCGGCCCATTTTCTTCGCCATGCCCTGAAGATCGCGCCGTGTCATGTCCAGAGCCACCGCATAGCCATAGACATGGCTCATGGCCTGCGCGCGCGGGATGTTCACGCCGCCTGATTTGAGCGCCACCACCAGCTCGATCTCCCAATGAACGTCCTGCGAGGCGGACGGGTAGGGAAACCTGCCGTCGGTCACCAGCGTATCGGGCGCCTTCATGAAGAAGAACGGCGGCTCCTTGTCTGGATCGAACCCCATCTCGCGCGTGTGCTCGGCGTAGTTGCGGCCCACACAGTAGATGCGGTGGACCGGGAAAAGCTTGTCCGAGCCAATGATGGGCAGCGCAGGCACGGGCGGCGGGTCGAACAGGAAAGGCATCGGCGTTTGTCCTCAGGCGTATGGCTTGCTTGTAGCCCGGAGCATTAGCAGATCGTCCTGCCCGGGGCGAGACATCCTGCACCGCGCAACTCTGGCCCGCGAATGGCTTTCCGGCATGGATCCCAGGCCGCTCCGCTCCCGTTTGATGCCTGCCGGCAGGGTGGAGTGCCTCTGCCCTGCGCCGGTCAATCCAGGCACAGATCAAAAGGAGAGGACGCATGTTTCTCAGAATTGATCGGCTTCAGGTCGAGATGCCGCTGCCAAAAGACCCTGATCCGGCTGCAGCGGCGGCGGTGAACGAGCTGATGGGCGGGCGGTTCGGCGAGATGACCACGCTCAATACGTACATGTATCAGAGCTTCAATTTCCGGATGCGGGACAAGCTGAGGCCGTTCTATGCCCTGATTGCCAACATCGCCACGGAAGAGCTCGGACATATCGAGCTGGTCGGCGCTGCCGTGAATGGATTGCTTTACGGAGCGGATGGAAAAGGCAGCGTTGCTGCGGGTGATGCTCCGTTCGAGGATATGTTTAAGCAGGCGGGTGCAGGCGCGAACTATCACATCAACGGCCCGCACGGCATTCTGGCGGCCAACTCCCTCGGCCAGCCCTGGCGCGGCGACTATGTGTTCAACTCCGGCAATCTCGTGCTGGATCTGCTACACAACTTCTTCCTGGAGTGCGGTGCGCGCACGGTGAAGCTGCGCGTTTACGAAATGACCAAGAACCCCGCTGCGCGCATGATGCTGGGCTATCTTTTCACCCGCGGCGGCGTGCATGCCCATGCCTATGCTCTCGCCCTCGAAAAGCTCACCGGCGTCGA
Source organism: Hyphomicrobiaceae bacterium (assembly GCA_036380915.1). Lineage (GTDB taxonomy): Bacteria > Pseudomonadota > Alphaproteobacteria > Rhizobiales > Hyphomicrobiaceae > ZC4RG25. Next base: position 19,530 of record DASVDU010000259.1, read on the forward strand.
GGTGAGGAAGATGCTGCCGATCCCGCGCATCCTTGATGCAGAAATTCCGGAATGCGACAAATTCATCAAGGAGGGCAGTCATCGGAAGCTGTACCGCTTCAGCCCCGATGATTACAAGGAAATCGCCGCCATCTGGAATGGCCCAGGCCTCGACGCATCGGAAATCCTCGAGGTCGTCGATGGTCCGCCGCAGGGTGGTCCGCAGTACCAGATGGACGGTGTGCCCGAAGCGTTCATTCCGGAATATCATCCGGAGGAAATCGTCGACATCGCCAAGAAGCTCTACACCGCGGCGGGTGGCTCACAGCCCTGATGAGGCTCCGTCGGACATAGTCCGGTCGCGGTGCGTTATACAAGAGCAGGCGCAGCGGGTCGGGTCGAAGGCGGCCTGCTGCGCATGCGAACATCAAGAGAGCTACTTATTTATGTCCTCGACCTGGACCTGCACGTCTCGCTCCGACCCATTTCGCAGCACGGTCAAGGTAACGGTATTGCCGATCCCGGCCTTCTCGAGCTCCCTGGTCAAGTCGGAGAGCTCATTGATGCGCTTGCCATTCACACCAATGATGATGTCGCCAAGACGCCCGAGCTCGTCCATGCCCTTGAGGCCGGCGCGATCGGCTGCCGAACCCGGCGTCACTCCCTGAATCACGACGCCAGGAGCGCCCAGGCGGGCAGTCAGCTCGACCGGGAAGACGCGAATGCCGATGCCCGGCAGCGGCGCGCGTCCTGTCCGGATCAGCTCAGGCACGATTCGATTGACGGTGTCGACCGGGATCGCGAAGCCTACGCCCGCAAACGTTCCGGACGGTGCGAGAATGGCCGTGTTCACGCCGATGAGGCGGCCGGCGCTGTCGACCAAGGGGCCACCGGAGTTGCCGGGATTGATGGCGGCATCCGTCTGAATCACGCCGGCGATCTCGCGGCCCGATTCGGTGGGGAGCGTCCGGTCGAGCGCGCTGATGATGCCGCTCGTCAAAGTCCGGGACAGGCCGAACGGGTTTCCGATCGCAAATACCATCTGCCCGACGACCAGGTCCGCGGAGGTGCCCACTTTGATCGGCTGCAAGTCTGGCGGCGGGTCGATCAACTGGAGCACGGCAAGGTCGACCCATGGGGCAGTTCCGACGACGCGCGCGGGATGCACCTTCCCCTGATTGATGACGACCCCGACCTCATCGGCGCCTTCGACGACGTGGGTGTTGGTGACGATGTGCCCGGCGCGGTCCCATACGAAGCCGGATCCGGCCCCTGCTCTCTCCAGGGCTCTCCCTCCGGGCCGCTGCGTCGCTTGGTGCGTAAAGATGTAGGCCACCGAAGGCGCGGTTTCCGCGTACACCCTGGTCGCGATCTGTTCACCGGGCGTGAGATCGGGACGCGGCGTCGTTTCCCTTGGCTCTGTGGCGGCGAAGACAAATACGCGCAAATACCGTTCGCCGACGAACAGGGTCGCAAGTATGAGCGCCACCACGATGGCAATGCGCCAGAAGTGCTCTCTCGACGTGACTTCTGCCATGTGGGTTCGCCCCTACTGTGATAACCGAGAAATTCTCACGGCTCTGGCGAACTTCGCAATCGGAGCACCAGCCTGCAGTTTCGCTGTAAACGCGGGTTGCAGTCGTTCGTTGCTGCGATCAGGCCCTTACGGCCGACCGGCGGCTTCAGCTTCAGCTTTGCTTTTTTAGCCTTGCCCGCTCCACTTGGACGAGATCGCACAGCACGTCGACCATCGCTGAGAAGTCCTGGTTGCCATAGCCGCGGGCGCGGGCACTGGAGAAGGCCTCTCGCGCCGCCGCTGCGATCGGAACGGGTAGTCGCGCAGCGTTTGCCGCTCCAACGATCAGCGACAGATCCTTGTGCGCGAGATCGATGGTGAAGCCGGGAGTGGTGTCGCCGGCCAGGACCTTGTTCGGCCAGTTGATCTTCAGCTGGCCGTTGGTCGCCGTGGTTCCGTGAATGACTTCCAGCGTCTTTTCGAGATCGAGACCGAACCTCTGAGAAAGGGCCAGGGCCTCCGCGTTGAGCTGGCAGGAGATGATGGCGAGGTAGTTGTTCACGAGCTTGGTCCGGGTGCCGGTGCCCCCGGGACCGCAATGGTGGATGGTGGTACCCATGGCTTCCAGCAGCGGCTTCACTCGCTCGAAGTCCTCAGGCTCCGCGCCGACCATGAACAGGCTTTCGCCGCGTTCGGCATGCCAGGCGAGGCGACCGATCGGCGCGTCGACGGCCCTGAAGCCGCGCTGTTTCGCCTCGGCGTGGAGGCGGTCCGTGGTCTCCGGCTCGACCGTCGAGAGGTCCATCACCAGCGTACCGGGCTTTGCATGATCGAAGATGCCGCCCGGCGCCATCACGATCTCGGTCACTTCCTTGCCCGCAGGCAATACGGTGATGATGATCGAGCACTGGCGGGCGACGTCGGCGATGTCCTTGCCCGCGGTTGCGCCGAGCGACACGAGCTCCTTCACCGGCTCGGGTCGCAGATCATGCACAACGAGCTTGAAGCCCTTCTTCACGCAGTTGGCCGCCATGCCGCGGCCCATCGCGCCCAACCCGATGAAGCCGATCGTTTCGTCTCGCGCTGACATTCCTGAGGTTCCCCCGATCAATCGATTGCCGCACGATTTCTCGCAGGATCATGGCAATCGGACAAGGTCCTAGCCGGCCTTCTGGCCAACTTGTCGTCCAACATCAGACGGCTTCGAGGAAGCGTTCGGCGTTGGCGAGGTCGACGGAGACGAGCTGGCTCACGCCCTTTTCAGCCATGGTGACACCGAACAGGCGGTTCATGCGCGCCATGGTCATCGGATGGTGCGTGATGACGAGGAATCGAGTCTCGGTCTCCTCGGCCATCCGCTCCATAAGCGTGCAGAACCGATCGACGTTGGCATCGTCGAGCGGCGCGTCGACCTCATCGAGCACGCAGATGGGCGACGGGTTGGTGAGAAACACCGCAAAGATCAGCGACAGTGCCGTGAGAGTCTGCTCGCCGCCCGAGAGCAGGGACAGTGTCGCCGGCTTCTTGCCGGGTGGCTTGGCGATGATCTCGAGCCCGCCTTCCAGCGGATCCTCGCTTTCGATCATCTCGAGCCGCGCTTCACCACCGCCAAAAAGAGTCGTGAAGAGCCGCTGGAAATGACCGTTGACGAGATCGAAGGCATTCTGCAGCCGCTTGCGGGCCTCGCGGTTGAGCTGCCCGATGCCGCCGCGCAGGCGTGCGATGGCAGCCTCCACGTCGGCCCGTTCCGCGTCGAGCTTGGAGTAATGCTCCTGCATCGACTGCAGCTCTTCCTCGGCCTGCAGGTTGACGCCGCCAAGGCGCTCGCGGTCGGCCTTGAGACGTGACAAGACGCGATCGACGTCGGCCAGCTTGGGCAAGGGGGCGCCCGGCTTGATCCCAGCGATATCGAGACATCCCTCCGGTGCGACGCCGAAGGTGTCCCGAATTCGGGCGACTTCCTCGCTGCGCCGCTGGCGGACGGCTTCGAGCCTCGCCTCGACGCGGGCGCGGGACTCTCGCTCCGTGCTGACCGTAGCTTGGGCCGCCCGAAGCGCCTGGGCGGCCTCCCGCTGCGCCGCCTCGGCTGCGGCGAGGCGATCTGCGGCCGCTTTGCGCTCCCGCTCTGCCTCAGCCAGCGTATTGAGCAGTTTCTGACGCTTTTCCTCGATCAGCGGTGGAAGCTGGGCGAGCTCATCGAGTTCGGCCTTTGCTTCCGCGAGGCGGGCCTGCAGTGTCCCGATCTGTCGCTCAGCGCTTGCCGCCCGCTGCGCCCATCGCTCACGCTCTGCCGCCGCTTTCGTCTTGCGCTCTGCACGCATCTGCCGCTCGCGCTCGAGTGCGGCGAGAGCCGTGCGGAGCTGGGCGACCCTTTCGCGCGCGATCCTGGCTTGCTGCTGAGCCGAGGCCATGAGCGGTTCATAGTCCTCGCCCGAGCTGAGGTCGCTGAGTTCGTTTTCGACCTCTACAAGCCGCGCGCGGGCCTCCTTCACGCTGGCTTCGGCACGCGCTTTTGCCTCCCTGACGGCGGCAATCCGGCCCTCTGCCTCGCGAGCGGCGCGTTCGAGGGCGTTGAGCTGATCGCGCAATTTTACCAGCCGCGACTGGGTCTCGCGCCATGCCTGCCGCAGCCGGCGTTCATCCTCCTCTGCCTTACGCTGGCGTTCGGCAGCCGCGACGGCCTCCGATGCGGCCGCGGCCGCGGCCTCGCGCGCAGCGGCTTCCTTGTGTCTCAGCTCTACCAGCCGGTTTCGCTCGGCAAGGCGTTGAGCCGCCGGCGTCGGTGCATCGGCAGCGGCGACGAACCCGTCCCAGCGCCACAGGTCGCCTTCCCGGGAGACGAGCCGCTGGCCAGGCTTCAACGCCGGCTGCAATCGTGCCCCGAGCTCGCGCGGAACGATGCCGATCTGCAGCAAGCGCCGGGTCAGCTCGGGCGGGCCATCGACCGCCTGGGCGAGCGGCTCCGCGCCTTCAGGCAGCGGCGCATCATCGGGCGCAGGCTCTATCAGGCTCCAATGCGCGGCGGCCTCGGGTGCGATTGGCGCATCGAGGTCTTCGCCCAATGCCGCGCCGAGGGCCTGTTCGTAGCCAGGGGCCACCTCCAGCAGGTCGACAACTGCCGGATAGGGAGTGCTCTGCGCCGGCGTCAGCAGCTTGGAAAGGGTCGCCAGCTCCGTAGTGAGCTGACGCGCGACGAGCTCCGCCTGCCGGCTCGCTTCGCGGGTCCGCCTTGCTTTCTCTGCCGCGGCGGCGACGCGCTCCTCGGCGGCGACTGCATTCGTCTCGAGCTCTGCCGTCTCCAGTGTCAGCTCTCGGACCAGCTCCTGCAGCTCCGCCAGCCGGGTCGTATCGGGCGCTTTCGCTGCGATGTCGCGAGCCTGCGCTGCGAGCGACTCCAGCTGACGTTCCAGCTTGGCAACCTCATCGCGTCGTTCCGTCAGCGCGGCGGTGAGGCTCTGCTTCCTGGCTCGTGATTCGTAGGTGCGAGCGGTAGCGTCCTGCAGTGTAGCCTCGATGCGCTCGAGCTCGCTTTGAGCGCTGGCCAGATGGTCCCTGGCTGCCTCCTCCTGCTCGACAGCTTGCTCGATTGCACCTTTGAGCGCGTGCTCCTCCTGCTCGAGCTGACTGATGAGGTGCCGCGCTTCGCGGATCAGACCATCCTCGCGCTCGAGGTCGGAGGCAAGCTGCGCGATGCGGCCTTTGAGCTCCAGCTCGCGCTCCTTCATGCGCTCCGCTTCGCGCTCGAACGTTTCCTGCTGCACCTTGATGCGGGACAGCACGGCAGCGCGGGTGGCCTCCTCATCGCGCAGCGGCTGCAAGGATTGGGCGAGTTCCGCCTCGCGGCGGACGAGCTCGGATTCTTCCTTTACCGCGACCCCGAGACGGGCCATCGCCTCCGTGAGCGCCGCCTCCTCGGCTTCGACCTGAGCCTGCGCCTCCACCCATTGCAGATAGAGTAGCATTGCCTCGGCTCTGCGGATCTCGGACGACAGCTCCTTGTATCGCTTCACCTGACGCGTTTGCCGCTTCAGGCTCTCCATCTGCGCACTGACCTGGCCGAGGATATCGGCGAGGCGTGCCAGATTGGCCTCGGCGGCCTTCAGGCGAAGCTCAGCTTCGTGTCTGCGGCTGTGCAGGCCTGCAATGCCGGCAGCGTCTTCGAGAATTCGGCGCCGTTGCTCCGGCTTGGCGTTGACGATCTCTCCGATCTGTCCCTGCCGGACGAGGGACGGCGATCGCGCACCCGTTGCGGCATCCTCGAACAGGATCTTCACGTCGCGCGCCCGCACCTCCCGCCCGTTGATGCGGTAAGTCGAGCCGGCATCTCGCTCGATCCTACGGGTGATCTCGATGGTGTCGCTGTCGTTGAATTCGGCGGGCGCCTTGCGCTGGCGGTTGTCGAGGAAAATCGTCACCTCGGCCGAGTTGCGCGCGGGCCGCGAGGTCGTGCCGGCGAAGATCACGTCCTCCATGGCCGAAGCACGCATGGACTTGTGCGAGGTTTCGCCCATGACCCAGCGCAGCGCTTCGAGCAGGTTCGACTTGCCACAGCCGTTCGGGCCGACGACCCCCGTCAGGCCCTTCTCGATGAGAAGGTCCGTGGGTTCGACGAACGACTTGAAGCCGAGCAGCCGAAGCCGCTGAATGTGCATCTCTCGCCTTGTCCTCGCACAGCCGCCAAGGCTTCGGTGAGGGTTCCGCGACCGGTGCCCCTATCGGGTGGCGGTGACCTTACCCGGTCCGGAACTGTTGGCCAGCATCGGCTCGACCATCTCCCGTATCTCTTCCATCCCGATCACCGTCTTCACGAGACGGTTGTTGATGAAGAAGTTGGGCGTACCGATCACCCCGAGCGTGCGCCCCCGATCCTTGATCGCTTTGAGCGCATCGATCATGCCTTGATTCTCATAGCAGGCGTCAAACTGCGGGCGAGTCATCCCCACCTGAGCGGCGATCTTGAAGATGGGTTCATGCCGCACCTCCTGGCTCACCCACCTGGCCTGCTGCTCCAGGAATTTGCCGAAGAGCTCGAAGTACCGCTCCTGTGGCGCGCAGCGGAGTGCGATCGTCGCCGCACCCGATTGGAGCCCGATCGGAAACTCGCGCAAGATGAACCGCACCTTGCCGGTGTCGATGTACTCGCGCTTGAGTTTCGGGAAGGTCTCCAGGTGGAATTTGCGGCAGTAGGGGCAGGTGAGGGAGGCATACTCGACGATCGTCACCGGCGCGTCGTCCCGACCGAGCGCCATCTCGGGCAACGGGCCTGGTTTCAGCACCTCGGCGAGCGAGGGATTCTGAATGACTTGCCGCGCCGGCTTGGGCGTGCTGACCGCATCGCCGAACGGGTTGAACTCGGGCTGATCGATGCTTGCGCCCGAGCCGGCTGGCACGGCGCCAGTCGCCTGCAGGGCCTCGCCGAGCGACGTCTCGCCCGAGCATGCCGCCAGGGCAAAGGCGGCGAGCAGTACGCCCGCCGCTGCGCTCTGACGTGAGATCGATGGCAGCACCCGTGATCAGCTCTTGAGCAGGGGCTCGATGGCCTTGTCGAAATCGGAGATCGAGTTGCCACCGGACAGACGCTTGCCGTTGATGAAGAACGTCGGTGTCGAGTTCACGCCGAACTGCTCGTTCGCCCGGCGGCGCGTCGCTTCGATATCGGCGAGCAGCTTGTCGTCGCCGAGGCACTTTTCGAAGCTCTCCTTCGTGAAGCCAGCCTGCTTTGCGATTTCGAAAAGTTTCGAGACAGGATCGTTGCGGGTGACCCATTCATCCTGCTTTTCGAACAGCACGTCCACCATCGGCAAGGCTTTGTCACCAGCGCACCGGGCGAGCATCGAACCCGCCGCAGCGAGATCGTCGAGCGGGAACTCGCGGAAAACCAGGCGTGCTTGGCCGGTGTCGATGTACTTCTTCTTGAGCTCCGGCAGCACGCGATTGTTGAAGTTGGCACAATGCGGGCACGTCATCGAGGCGTACTCGACGATGGTGATCTTGGCGTCGGGGTTGCCGAGCACGAGGTCCGGCAATGGACCCGGCTTCATCAGCTCCTCGACGGGGACTTCCGAGGGCCCGCGCCGTTGCGCCAGCGCCGCAGTGATAAATGGAGCCGTCGCCATGGCGCTCAGGCCGATGCCGGCGGAATAAAGCATCAGCGCGCGACGGCTCATGAGGTTCGAGGATTCGGACAAGGCACAACTCCTTATGATCGACGCTATGACGAGGGCCGCCAAAAAGGCAATTTTGCGATCGACTTAATGCAATCTGGCGCTGAACGCCAACTGAATGACTGTCACGGTTGCGTCAACGGTTGGGCCGCGGCTTTGGATGCTGGGCTGCCGGGGCGTTCCCGATGCATGCTGGCCTGCAGTCGAGCCAATGCGTGCCGAAGGGCCGGGTTCTCGATCTTCGCCAGCTCCGGCGGCGTTTCGCCCGCAGCAGCGTCATCTTGCGGCAGCACTGGGGGGCGCCACTTCGGCACCGATTGTCCCGCGATAGGCGCCTGCACGAACCTCAGCTCGGCGACGGCGCGATAGCCGAAGCTGGCGTTGATACGCTCGATGATCTGATGGGTCTTGTGCTGCAGCTCGATCGCGCGCGGCCCGTCGACGCGCAGGACGAGCGTCGCACCTGGGCGGCGCTCGTTGCCGGGCTCGGTCTCGTCGAAAGCATCGACGCCGCGCGGCCACTTCAACCGTTCAGGGGCGGTGAAGCTCGCGATATCGCTGCCGACGATGTTCGCCCAGTCCGTCAATAGCGCAAGGGACGCGAAGCCATATTTTTCGAATGCCTTGCGTGTGAGCTGCGGAATATAGCTCGAGACCGCGCGGGCAGAGGGCTGCGCGCGCATCCGCGGATTGAGCACCGCCCGCGGGGGCAGCGGCTGGGCTCGGGAGGTACGACTGTTCACGAACGGGACCTGCGCATTTCAATCCGTACTGGCCTTGCTTACCATCTGCAGGATGATTCGCAGGGCAGACGGTGACTTCACGTGAACGCTGTGGCGGAGGAGCAACAGATGCAGCCCGAGCGGGACCGCGACGCGGCCGCTGCTCTGCTCGAATGGTATGACGCTGAGCGGCGCGACCTGCCGTGGCGATCACCCCCGGGCGTCAGGCCTGATCCGTACCGTGTCTGGCTCAGCGAAATCATGCTGCAGCAGACGACGGTCAAGGCCGTTATCACTTATTTCGATCGGTTCCTTTCGCGGTGGCCCACTGTCGAGCAACTAGCCGCTGCGGACCTCGACGATGTGCTCGCTGAGTGGGCGGGCCTTGGCTATTACAGCCGTGCACGCAACCTGCATCGCTGTGCCCGTCTCATCGTGGAGCGCTACGACGGGCGTTTCCCTTCCTCCGAAGCGGAGCTACTGAAGCTCCCCGGCATCGGCCCTTATACGGCTGCCGCGATTGCTGCGATCGCCTTCGATCAGCGCGCAACACCGGTCGATGGCAACGTGGAGCGGGTTGTGGCGCGGCTCTTTGCGGTGACCGAGCCGGTGCCTCCAGCCAAGCCTTTGCTTCGGGAGCTCGCAGCCAAGCTGACACCGAATCGGCGCCCAGGGGATTTCGCCCAGGCCATGATGGATCTGGGCGCAACGATCTGCACTCCGAAGCGGCCGTCCTGCCTGATGTGCCCGCTCAACAGCCAATGCTTGGCCAAGGCGAGGGGAGTTCAGGGAGAGCTTCCTGTGAAGATGGACAAGGGCGAGCGGCCCATTCGATTCGGCGTTGCCTTTCTCGCCTTGCGCGAGGACGGATGCGTGCTCCTGCGCAAGCGCCCCGAGACGGGCCTCCTCGCCCGCATGATGGAAGTCCCCTCGACCGATTGGCTGGAGGATCCGCGCGTTGTCAGCGAGGCCCTCCGGGCGGCCCCCGTGCGGGCCGACTGGTGGCGGGTGCCGGGGCAGGTCGCCCACACGTTCACGCACTTCCGGCTCGAGCTCATCGTCTATCGCGCGGTCGTAGAAAGTGACAGCACACTCACCTTCTGGGCCGATGCCAACCGTTGCCGCTGGGTTGCTCGCCGGGAGCTGGACCGGCAGGCTTTGCCGAGCCTGATGCGCAAGGTGATCGCTCACGGCCTGCGCGAAATGTAGTGACGGCGACCCTCGTCGAGTCGCCAAGCCGCAGTTCGGCGAAGGATGAACTTAGCGGCTCGCCGTCATGACCGGAGCACGCCGCATGAGCTCATCGACGCGGGCACGTTCCTTTTGAAATTCCGCAAGCTGGCGACCGGTGAGCTGCCGCTCCCGGGGGACCTGGATCTGGAGCGGATTGACGAACCGGCTGTTGACCAGGATTTCGTAGTGCAGGTGGGGCCCCGAGGCGAGACCCGTGGCTCCGACATAGCCGATGATTTGCCCCTGCTTGACCTTGACGCCCTCCTTTATACCCGGGGCAATTCGGGACATGTGGCCGTAGGCGGTCTGATAGCTGTTGGCATGGCGGATGCGCACGTAGTTGCCATATCCGCCCTTGCGGTGGGCTTCCTCGACGACACCATTGCCGGCCGCCAGGATCGGCGTGCCCACCGGGGCAGCCCAGTCGATGCCGGTATGCATCCTCGCGACGTTAATAACAGGGTGGAGGCGCATTCCGTAACCAGAAGTGAGGCGCACGAAATCGCCCCGGACCGGCCTGCGCATCAGGAAGCGCTTGGAGTTGTTTCCGTGCTCGTCGTAATAGTCCACGATGCCGTCCGGCGTGCGGAAGCGCCAGAAGCGCTGTTGCTCGCCGCCCGAGGTGATGGATGTGTAGAGCAGCTCTCCCGGAGTGCTGTCTGGGCCGTCATCCTCCTTCACGTCGAAGAAGAAGTCGACCATGTCTCCATGCCCTACACGCCGACGGAAGTCCGTCTCGTAAGCGTGGACACGCAGAATTTGCATGATCTTCTCGGGCGGCACGCCTTCCGACAGTGCCGCATAATAGATGCTCGAATAAAGGCTGGCCGAATGGGCCTTGTCGCTGTCGTTCAGGGTCGCCCGAGCAAACTTATCGTCATTGAAGGGTTGCGCGCTGGCTACGAACTCACCCGCGGTATTCCGGACGACCGTCACTTTGTGCTCGTGCCCTTCGGCAAAGATGCTGAACCGAACCGGCTCCATCTGCTGCGGATCCGACAGCGAAGGTACGAGCGTGACATGCACTTCCTGACCCGGCATCAATGCATTGTCCGGGAACGTCGGCCGTGCCGCCTGCAGCATCGCATTGATCTGCCACGGCTCGGCGCCTAGCCGCTGCAGAATTCGGGCGAGGCTGTCGCCACGGGCGACACGGATAACGCGCACCTCGCTTGCTTCCAGGTCATCTTCGGCGTCGTCCGGATCGGAGACCGATTTGAACAGCACGGTCGTGTTGGGAGCGTCCTCCGCAGCTGGGGCGTCGCCCGCGGCGAGGTCTGGTTCTGCCTCTTGCTCTGCGACGGGATCATCGGGCTGCAGGCTTGGCCGGATCGCCAGGTTCTGCGCCGCTTCCTCTGCACGTGCGACAAGCTCGAGAACTTCAGCCGTATCGAGCTCCTGGCCATCCTCGCCCGGGAGAATACCACCGAGCAGCTCCACGACCCTGACAGAGACGTCCGATCGGCCCTCGCCGGATGCGCCGTCCGCTTCGCTTGATTCCGCCTCGGCAGCGTAGAGCTTCAGCGGGTTGAACGGGGGGATCTCTTCGATCTTATCCGGAGGCACTTCCGACAGGCGCGCGACGATCCGCATGTACGGCCGGATCTGGATGAAGGGTCTGTTGTCGCGCCGGACCTGGACCTGCTCATGGATGATGTGCTTGGCGCCAACGCTGCCGACCGCAACCTGCAGCCGGTCCGATTTCGGAATCGACCAATTGAGGCCGGAGTCGCGGACGATGGCCGGCTGCGGCAGGCGCGCTTCTCTGAACTGCTGGAGCGCCGGAATCACGCCACCGCTCGTGTCCATGCGATCGAGTGAGCCGAACAGGACGACGCCGATGGCCACCGCTCCAACGCCGGCAGCAAGGAAGGTGCTGAGGACCCAGCGGAACCGTCCTCCGCGCCGCGGTTCGTTGAACTCCCTGTCATAGATGTCGGGAACAGCCCTGCGCGCACGGCCCCGATAGACATGCGGCAGCCGCTGCGTCCGGCTTGGAAGCCGTATTGCGCGGGCGCGCCCGACAGGTGCATGGCGCTGCGTGTTCAGCACGCCGGTTCAATCCCCCTTGCCGCCATCTCCGCGAGACCCGGTGCGGTCCCGTTCGATGCTCGACAACCCCTCAGCAAGCGCTTGTCTGCTGCAAAAACCTTGTTGATGTTTCGAGGCGGGCAAGTCAATCGACTTGTTCCGACGTCCGCACAGTGGCCCGCTTAAATGGCGGAACGGCGGCAGCATGAGCGGCAGCATGGCAGAGAGGCCAGATTGCAGCCTGCCACTGGGGGCCGCGGACTCCCTCGTGGCGGCCCAGTCAGGTGCCCCCGCCGAACCTGCGGTGTCTGAACCCTGGGGCCAGGTTACCCCTTAAGACGCCTTGTTTACCGCCTCGGAGCTACTATCTGAGATTAGCGCCGGGAGGCCGTTCGGCCAATCAGCCGAAATTCCGGCGAAGTCTGTTGGGCTCCCTTGAATTTCGGCGCCTCGGTCCCAGATTATTGAGTGGGCGATGCGCCTCTGTGCGCGTCGGCGCCTCCGTCTGCACCGGATGACGGCTCTTGATCCCTCGGAGAAATTTTTCGAGGGGGCTGAATCGGGTGTTGACAGGGACAGGGGGTTCCAGTAGAAGCACCCTTGTTGCGCGGCGCTGACGCCTCGCTGCCCCGGTTGGGGCGCCAACTTCCGTCTAACCGGCGATCTCTCCACCGGTACCGTCCGGAGGGGAAGTCGTTGTCTCGGAAGACCTGCCATAGGTGGGAGGCGCCCGGGGGAACTTTGCTCTTTGACAAGTTAATCGTGAAGAAAGGGAAACGCAGGCGGCGGAGTCCTGGCGGGCTCAAAGCGCTCCTCGTGGGTGCCGAGAGCCAAACGAGACTCTGGCGAGAACTGCGTTTCAAGCCATCACCATGGATGCGCCTGGTGGGAGGTAACTCTTGCCATGGCAGCGTCTTGTGTGAAGGTGCCCGTTACGCAGTGATCCTTGGAGTGATTCCCTCCAAGCCGTCCAGAATCTGAACTCTTCCAACTTGAGAGTTTGATCCTGGCTCAGAACGAACGCGGGCGGCAGCCCTAACACATGCAAGTCGAACGCCCCGCAAGGGGAGTGGCAGACGGGTGAGTAACGCGTGGGAACCTACCCAGTGGTACGGAATAGCCCAGGGAAACCTGGGGTAATACCGTATACGCCCGAGAGGGGAAAGATTTATCGCCATTGGATGGGCCCGCGTCGGATTAGCTAGTTGGTGGGGTAATGGCTCACCAAGGCGACGATCCGTAGCTGGTCTGAGAGGATGATCAGCCACACTGGGACTGAGACACGGCCCAGACTCCTACGGGAGGCAGCAGTGGGGAATCTTGGACAATGGGCGCAAGCCTGATCCAGCCATGCCGCGTGAGTGACGAAGGTCTTCGGATTGTAAAGCTCTTTTGGCGGGGACGATAATGACGGTACCCGCAGAATAAGCCCCGGCTAACTTCGTGCCAGCAGCCGCGGTAATACGAAGGGGGCTAGCGTTGTTCGGAATTACTGGGCGTAAAGGGCGCGTAGGCGGTCCCGATCGTCGGATGTGAAAGGCCTGGGCTTAACCTGGGAACGGCATTCGATACGGCGGGGCTCGAGTGTGGGAGAGGATGGTGGAATTCCCAGTGTAGAGGTGAAATTCGTAGATATTGGGAAGAACACCGGTGGCGAAGGCGGCCATCTGGACCACAACTGACGCTGAGGCGCGAAAGCGTGGGGAGCAAACAGGATTAGATACCCTGGTAGTCCACGCCGTAAACGATGCGTGCTAGACGTTGGCAGGCCTAGCCTGTCGGTGTCGTCGCTAACGCATTAAGCACGCCGCCTGGGGAGTACGGCCGCAAGGTTAAAACTCAAAGGAATTGACGGGGGCCCGCACAAGCGGTGGAGCATGCGGTTTAATTCGATGTTACGCGAAAAACCTTACCAACCCTTGACATGGTGGTCGCGGATCGCAGAGATGCTTTCCTTCAGTTCGGCTGGACCGGTGACAGGTGCTGCATGGCTGTCGTCAGCTCGTGTCGTGAGATGTTGGGTTAAGTCCCGCAACGAGCGCAACCCTCGTCCTTAGTTGCCATCATTTAGTTGGGCACTC
>DASVDU010000260.1:0-8615 GCA_036380915.1 Hyphomicrobiaceae bacterium
CGGCATAGGGGACAAGCCCCTCCGGCATATGCGTCATCAGCATGTAGAGATCTGCAATGGCGCGCCGGGCGGCTTCGTTGTAGATGTCGTTGGACGTCTCGATGCTTACGGCTTGCGAGGCGGCCTGATGGAGAGCATTCCTCGAGGCGCGCAGTCCGGATAGAAATGCAGAGCTGGGACGGCGTCGACCTCCGGACTGATTGCAGCGCACGGCGACATGGACGACGCTATAGCCGCGCTCCTCGAGATCGAGCGCGAACTCCGCGTGGTTGGTGTCTATTCGCGATGGCTGCGGATCGAAGCAAATCTGGGTTGAACGCGTCTGGTTGTCGAGCCCGGTGTAGGCGAGCTGTACGTACGAGCTCGAGATGACCGGAGGGTGGAAATGTCCTCTCGCCGACCGATGTATTCCGCGCACTTCGAAAAGATCGACGAAGTCCGCGGCAAACGCGAAGTTCAGCTTTAGGCGCTTTCTGGAATTGGAGAAATTCCGGACAGCGATGCGTTGATAAAATACCCCCTGCCATATGAATTCGGCGCGGCTCAGGTGTATGATATCTTGTTCCAGTTGGACCTGGGTTTCGTCGCGAATCTCCGGATTGGAAAACTCACAGGTCAGCGCCGAATTGTCATCGCGCACCATCGAGCTCAGCAGCAGCGGCCGCGTACCGTTGATGCCAACGGCAAAATACGACAGATGGCGCGTATCCCGGTGATAAAGGCCCTCCGCTTCCGACGCGTGGGCAATATCACCGGCCGCATTGAGTACAGCGAACGTGTCTTCGTGCTTGAGTGTTCGGAGGCGTCGGGTCTGAAGCGACACCGACGCGGTTACTGCGAACGATGGCGGTGCTTGCGTGCCCGGAGCCGTTGGCGGCTGTGCAATGATCTGCATATGCTCAACTGTTACCGCGGGCCGTTATCGACAACTGCTTGAATGCGGCTTGGCTCATCTCCGGTTCGGCTAGGAACGCCGTCTCCTCTGAGCTTTCGATCAGCTGCTTGTAGACTGCGACATACTCCAGAGCCATCCGCCTGGCGGTGAACCGCTCCTCAAACCTGCGACGGACTGCCGCCCGATCCAGCTTCAACAAATCGTCCATAGCTGCAATGGCTTCATCCATGCTGTCAACAATGCAGCCGGTCACGCCGTGGTCAATGACCTCCGGAACCGAGCCGCACCGGAATGCGAGCACCGGAGTGCCGCAAGCCATCGATTCTATCATAGCGATGCCGAATGGCTCGGGCCAATCGATCGGGAACAGCAGAGCCAGCGCGTTGCCGAGGAATGAGGATTTCTCGCGCTCACTGATTTCCCCGATGTATTCGACAGAGCGGTTACCGGCCAGCTTTGGGCGGATGACCTCCTCCCAGTACTCCTGATCGGCCCTGTCGACCTTGGCCGCGATTTTCAGCGGCAAGCCGACGCGGGCCGCGATCTCTATCGCCCGGTCGGGCCGCTTCTCGGGCGAGATACGGCCCAGGAATGCCAGGTACCCGCCTTTCGCGACCGGACTGAACTTCATCCGGTCAGGCCGCAACCCGTGATAGATCGTGGCCACGAAATTACCCAGCGCCAGCTGCGACCGCTGGCTCTGCGAGATGGCCACCAGCGGAGCGTCGGAGAACCGCCCGAAGAACGGCTTCAGGTCCGGCAGATCCAGGCGACCGTGCAAGGTCGTGACCGTCGGCCTGCCGATCGGGCGAAGCAAGGGGTAGTGCAGAAGATCATTGTGAAAATGAATGATGTCGAAGTCGTCCGCCTGACGACGGACTTCGTCGAGCATCATCAGATGATATGGGAGCGGATCGCGAACATGAGGACTAAGCCGCAGAGCCCGTTCGCAGCACGGAATGAGCCTCGCGGCCGTCACCGAGTCTCCGCTCGCAAAGAGGGTCACATCATGTCCTTGCGCGACGAGCTCGTCCGCAAGGGTCGACACTACACGCTCGGTCCCGCCATAAAGGATCGGCGGTACAGCTTCGTGAAGGGGGGAAACAAGAGCGATCTTCATGCCGCCTCATAGACGCCGTTGACGAGTTAACCAGGTTGTGCTGGTCCCGGCGAACAGACCGTGTCAGCCGCTCGACACAACGCCCACGCATGGCGAAGGGTTCACTTCAGTTCGGTCGTAAATTGCCACGGGTTCTTTTGCGATCGCTACGGGACCGCTGGCAGGTCTTGGTGCTGGGCACCGCCGCGTCGCAGCGCCAGCCGCTCGCGAGTCACCTGCCTCGTGCAGGGCCGTATTTGAAGGGTCTACTGACGCGGCCTGTCAAGTCCCAGCTTGGAGCAGGAAGCCGCATCCGGGAGCGTGCTGAAGCGCGCCATGAACCGGCGGTCGAGCCAGTCCTTGAGGTTCCACACCCAGCGGCCGCGAAACGTGATGCCGTTGCGCGCACCAACCGCATGCTTGCCGCCTGTCGACAGCAGATAAAGAGCCTCCCGCTGTGGCTTGTACCTCATCAGCGGTCTCCCGGAGAGGAAGTGACGTAGATTGCGCGCGAGTGGAGGCCCTTGACGAACGGCATAAACGCCTGAGCGGGGGAGATCGAATCCCTCGATCATGGCCACGTCACCAGCGGCAAAGACATCCGGATGAGAGACAGACTGGAGTGCCGGTGTGACGCGAATGAAGCCCCGGCCGTCGAGCGCCAGGTCGGTTTCGGCGAGCCAGCGGGCGGGCTCGGCCTCGGTCGTCCAGAAGACCTCGTCGACGGCAACATGCCCGCCGCCCGCGATATGGACAGCGCCGGGCTCGACCGCGTCAACGCGGGAGCCGGTCAGCACTGCAATGCCGCGCTCTTGCAACAGCGTCCTGAGGTAACGCCGCACTGCGGCCGGGAACGTCGGCAGGATGTCATCCGTTGCGCTGAAAAGGGTGAACTTCAGCCCTCCAGCAGGGTGGCCCGCCGCGGTGATCTCGGACATCAGCCTGTAATGCAGGGCGAGCATCAGCTCGACGCCGGCGGCGCCTGCTCCGACGACCCCCACATGAGCCCTGCCCTGTGCTGCGAGCACACGCTGGCGGGCCGTCTCGAGCCGGGCGAGCAAGCCATCGATAGGCTTCACCGGGATCGCGTGTTCTGCGACCCCGCGGACGCAAGCACTTGGCGCCGATCCGATGTCGATCGACAGCACGTCGAAGCGTACGGGCGGCCGGTCGCGGCAGATCACCCGTTTGCCAGCCAGGTCGATCCCAACCGCCTCGGACCGATAGAGCTCGGCGCCCGCGAAACGGGCGAGAGGCCGCGTGTCGATGTGTGCATCGTTGAAGCTGTAATGGCCCGCGATGAGACCCGGAAGCATACCGGAGTACGGGGTTTCGACCTGCCGGGTGACGAGGGTGAGGCGCACGCCGGGCTCAGGCCTCATGCCGAAATCCCGCAGCACGGTCACATGGGCATGGCCGGCGCCGACCAGCACAAGCTCCTTGAGCACCGGCAATCGTGATCGCACCTTCTGCATGAGCGAATCAGCGCGCAGGAACCGTCTGGCCTGTGCGGTTCCTGCAAAGGGAATACGGGTTTCCTAGCAATAGGTTCAGGTGCGTTCGCAAGCACGCTTCAAGGGACGCCACAATGTATTAAAGACACGCATGTGCCGGCTCGAGAGCGAATGGCGAATAGGATTTCGTTCTATTCGCTATTCGCTACTCACTATTCGCTCCCAAGCCGGCACACGCGGCACGTTAGGCCGGCTGAGGCTGTGGCGCGCGCACAAGCCGCGATCGCTGGATCAAGGCGACGACGCCGACGAGAATGAACCCGGCCCCGATAGGCCAGATATGGGACGGCCGATCGGCCGGCTCCAGCACCGCCACGATGTCATAGCCCACCTCGAGCCCGATGCGCTTGGCGTAGGAGCCGAACTGTACGTTCGTGATGCTGACCCTGTCGCCGAGGGCCGTCACGCTGAGTCCAATATTTCGAAGCCGCTGGGCGGCCGGCTCCACTGGCCCGAGCGGGATGTTGACCGTTTTCGTGATCTCGTCACCTTTGATGTTGTAGCCGGAAACCACAAACGACAGGCGCTTATTGGCGGGTGCCTCGGCAACGCGGGTCATAAATTCCTGAGCTGGCCGCTCCACGAACTTTGGATAGAACTGGTCGATCCACCAGTCGGGCCTGAGCAGCGTGAAGCAAGCCAGAACGAGAACAGCAGACTCCCATAGCCGCGAGCGCGTGACGAACCAATTCATCATGGCCGCCGAGAGCACGAGAACGGCGAGGATCGAGGTCGTGATCGACAGTGCGCCTTCCCACCAGTGGTCGATGCCGATCAACAGCAGTGCCGGGTTGAATATGAACACGAAGGGCAGGATGGCCGTACGGAACGCGTAAACCGCGCCCTGCAGGCCGGTCTTGATCGGGTCCTCTCTGGAAATGGCCGCCGCGGCGAAGGACGCGAGTCCCACTGGTGGCGTGATATCGGCCATGATGCCGAAGTAGAACACAAAGAGGTGTACCGCGATGAGCGGTATCGCAAGCCCCGCCTGCGCGCCGAGCTCGACGATCACTGGCGCCATCAACGTCGCGACCAGAATGTAGTTCGCGGTCGTCGGGATACCCATGCCGAGCACTAGGCTGACGATGGCGACCAGGAACAACATCAGCATGACGTTGCCGCCGGAGATGTACTCGACGAAGTCGGTCATCATCAGGCCGAGTCCAGTCAGCGTCACGGTGCCGACGACGATGCCCGCGGTCGCGGTCGCGACGGCGATGCTGATCATATTGCGCGCACCGCGTGCCAGCCCGTCGGACAGGTCGGCTATGCTCGTATGCACAGCTTCGGCGATATCCGTCCGGCGAAACAGTGCGAGGAGCGGCTTGCGCGTGAGCGTGATCCCGATGATCGCCGCACAAGCCCAGAAGGCTGACAGCCCGGGCGACATCTGCTCCACCATCAAACACCAGAGCAGCACGAACAGCGGCAGCAGGAAGTCGAGACCGGTACGCGTGACGTGCCACGCGCGTGGCAATCTGATGAGCGGCGAGCTGGGATCATCGAGCTGGAGGTCCGGATGACGAGAGGCGAACCAGACCGTTCCGATGTAAAGCAAAGCTCCCAGGCCGGCGAGCGGCCAACCGGCATTATTGCCGAACATGGTCTGTACAGCGATGACGCCGTAGTACAGCACGCAAAGCGTGATGACGATGCTCGTGATGCCGATGCCGCTGCGCAGCAGGCGGATCCTGGTTGGCACCTCCTCGCGCGGCAGCGGCGTAGCGCCGAGCTTCAGCGCTTCAAGATGCACAATGTACAGAAGCGCGATGTACGAGGCGACAGCGGGCAGCAGCGCGTGCTTGACGATCTGAGAGTACGGGATGCCGACGTACTCCACCATCAAAAATGCAGCCGCACCCATCACAGGCGGCATGATCTGCCCATTGACGGAGGAGGCAGCCTCGATAGCGCCGGCTTTGACGCCGGAGATGCCGGTCCGCTTCATCAGCGGAATGGTGAAGATCCCGGTTGAAACGACATTTGACACGGACGAGCCCGATACGACGCCATTCAGCGCCGATGACACGACGGCAACCTTGGCCGGGCCGCCACGCAAGTGGCCGAGCAGCGCGACGGCAATCTGCGTCATCCAGTTTCCGGCGCCGACCTTGTCGAGCAGCGTCCCGAATAGCACGAACAGGAACACGAAACTCGTCGAGACTCCAAGCGCAACGCCGTACACGCCTTCGGTGACGAGCCACTGGTGATTGAGGAACTTGCTGAGCGAGGCCCCCTTGTGCTGGAGCACCTCCGGCATGTATGGCCCGACGAAAGTGTATGTGATGAACACGATCGCGACGACGACCATTGGGAAGCCAAGAGAGCGGCGCGTGGCTTCCAGCAGGAGGAGTATGCCCGCTCCCGCCGTGATGAGATCGATCGTGGTCGGCTGGCCAGGCCGGAGGGCCAACTCGCGGTAGAACAGAAACAGATACGAGCCAGCGAACGCCCCCGCGAGCGCCAACGCCCAGTCAAGATAAGGAATGCGCTGCCGCGGCGAAGACCTCAGGGCTGGATAGAAGGTGTAGGCCAGAAAGAGCGCAAAGCCGAGGTGGACAGAGCGTGCCTCGGTATCATTAAGAATGCCGACGCCGAAGATGAACGGCAGCGGCGACGCGTACCAAAGCTGGAACAGCGACCAAGCGATCGCTACGCCAACGAGCAGCTTGGCGACCAACCCGGAGGGTTCCCGGCCGCCCGTGTCGGATTCTGCAACCAGCTTTTCGAGCTCTTCCAGCTCTGCTTGAGATTTCTGGTCGTCAGGCATTGCAGAATCCGGTGCCGTTCGCATGTTCAGCCTACGCTTTTATAGCATCCGACCGGAAACGCGATAGTGCGCCTCCGGTCGGACAGCATACCCAAACGGGACTTATTTTACCCAGCCCTTCTCCTTGTAGTACTTGAGCGCGCCATCATGGAGCGGCGCAGAGAGGCCATCCTTGACCATCTTTGCCGGGTCCAGGTTGGCAAACGCCGGATGCAGCCTCTTGAACTCATCGAAGTTCTCGAACACCGCCTTCACGAGCTGGTAGACGGTCTCCTCGGATGCGTTCGTCGATGTAACGAGCGTCGCGAGCACACCATAGGTTTCGATGTCGTTCGGGTTGCCCGCGTAGAGGCCACCGGGGATCGTCGCCTTGGCGAAATACGGGTGCTCCTCCACCAACTTGTCGATGACAGGGCCCGTCAATGGAACGAGCTGCGCACCGCAAGTCGTCACCGGATCCTGGATGTTCGCGGACGGATGGCCGACGGCATAGAAGAACCCATCGATCTTGTTGTCGCACAGCGCCGGACCGTGCTCGTCAGCCTTCAGCTCTGAAGCGAGTGAGAAATCGCTGGTAGTCCAGCCCATTGCGGCGAGCAGCTGCTCCATCGAAGTGCGGGTACCCGAGCCCGGGTTGCCGATGTTGAAGCGCTTGCCCTTGAAATCCTCGAACGACTTGATGTTTGCTTCTCTCCTGGCGAGCACGGTAAACGGCTCGGGATGAACCGAGAACACGGCCCGCAGCTCCTTGAACGCGCCGTCCTTCTCGAAGGCACCGACGCCCTTCAGCGCGCTGTAGTGCACGTCGGACTGAACCATGCCGAAGTCCAGATCGCCGGTGCGGATCGCGTTGATGTTGTAGGTCGAGCCGCCGGTGCTCTCGACCGAGCAGCGGATGCCGTGCGACTTGCGATCCTTGTTGAGCAGGCGGCAGATCGCGCCGCCGGCGGCGTAGTAGACGCCCGTGACGCCACCTGTTCCGATGGTCACGAACTTCTGCTGTGCCGCAGCGGGGCCAGCCAGAAGGCCAACTGCGGCTAGAGCGGATACGACTAGACTGACTCGTTTCATGCGAGCTCTCCCTTGGTTTGACGCGGATCAGTCAATTTTCGGCAGCGATTGGATCGCTGCATCGACGGCATCGCCGAAACGCTCGACGATTCGGTCGATGTCGCTGCTCGTCACAATGAAAGGTGGCGCGAGCATGTTATGATCACCGTGCCTGCCATCGATCGTCCCGGGCATTGCATAGCAGGCCAGTCCACGAGACATGGCCTCTCGCTTCACTCGCGCATTGAGGCCGAGAGATGGATCGAACGGCGCTTTCGTAGATCGGTCCTTCACGTACTCGATAGCCCAGAACAGCCCGCGCCCCCGGATGTCGCCGACGTGGTGGTGGTTGGCGAACCGCTCACGAAGGCGGCGCTCGAGATGCTGGCCCTGCTGCCGCACGTTGTCGAGTAGGTTTTCCTTGATGATCGTCTCCTGAACGGCCAGCGCGGCAGCGCACGCGACGGGGTGGCCCATGTAGGTGTGACCATGCTGGAAATAGCCGCTGCCATCGCGGAACGCTGCATAGACATCGCCCGAGAGGAGGACGGCCCCGATGGGCTGATAACCGGCTCCGAGGCCTTTTGCAATCGCCATCAGATCCGGCGCGATGCCTTCCTGCTCACAGGCGTGCAACGTGCCGGTGCGGCCCATGCCGGACATGACCTCGTCGAGGATCAGCAGAATGCCGTAGCGGCTGCAGATCTCGCGCACGCGGCGGAAATAGCCGGGCGGCGGTGTCGTGCACCCTTGTGTTGCACCGCCGACGGTCTCGGCGACGAATGCGATGACGGTCTCAGGACCGAGCTCACGGATTTTCGCCTCGAGCTCGTCCGCGAGCCTCTGACCATAGGCTTCCAGAGTTTCGCCCTCGCGCTGCTCGCGGTAGGCATACGGCGGGGAGACATGATAGCTTTCGAACAGCAGCGGTGCGAACTGCTGACGGCGCCAGGCATTGCCGCCGACGGCCAGTGCACCGAGCGTGTTGCCGTGATAGCTCTGCCGGCGTGCGATGAAGTGGCGCCGCTGCGGCTCGCCGCGCTCCACGAAATACTGGCGGGCCATCTTCAGCGCCGCCTCGATGGCTTCCGATCCGCCCGAGACGAAATAGACGTGAGAAATGCCTGCCGGAGCGTGCTCGACGAGATTGTCCGCCAACCGTTCAGCCACTTCCGTCGTGAAGAAGGACGAGTGCGCATAGGCCAACTTGTCGAGCTGGTTCTTGATGGCCTCGTTGACCGCCGGGTGCCCATGCCCGAGGCACGACACTGCCGCGCCGCCGGAGGC
>DASVDU010000261.1:0-2100 GCA_036380915.1 Hyphomicrobiaceae bacterium
CTCGCGCCGAGGTGTCGGCGTCCGTCAGCGGGAACGAGTCTTCGGGCTCGCCGGTTCCGTCGAGCAGGCTTCACCGCCGTCGCGAGACAGGGACAGAAGCGGCGAGGTCGGCGGCATGAGCACCGGAAGCAGGGCACCGTGATACGCAATCGGGCGAGCCATCAGCGGGGCGGGCGGCGGAGTCGGTGTGTGTGATGGCGGCGGTAATGGCAGTAGAGCGTGAATCGCTGGAATACGCGGAATGCGAACTCCGGCTTATCGCCTGGGGCCGCTGGTCTCGCCGCATGGCCTCTAATCTCGGATACCCGAAAAGCAGCGGAATTGCCCGCATGATTGAGATGGTCAAGGTGTTCAAGCCTGCCGAGCATTCAGGCCGAGAATTGACCGCAAAAGGCAAAGAAACGCGCTCTATGCGGCCTTTGACGGTGGAGGACGCGCCGGCCGAGGTTATGGAGATTGACCGCCTCGT
The DNA here is from genome assembly GCA_036380915.1 of Hyphomicrobiaceae bacterium. Classification (GTDB taxonomy): domain Bacteria; phylum Pseudomonadota; class Alphaproteobacteria; order Rhizobiales; family Hyphomicrobiaceae; genus ZC4RG25. Next base: position 470 of record DASVDU010000261.1, read on the forward strand.
GGCCAATTTACCGGGCTGGATGCACGCTGCGGTGTCACGGAGCTACCGATTCAGACAGCCGGACCGGATTGCGGCGAGGGAGCTGCGGATGAGCCGAGAGCAATACACCTTGCGACGCGAGGCGGCAGTATCGTATCTCGCGGAAAAGCTTGCACTTCGGAGGGCGTGAGGTAAAATGCTAGTGCCCACCTAGTGGAGACTCTATACTCGGCGGGCGGTGCCTCCCTAGCACAGCGCGACCTTCGGCGCGTTGGGAGACCGAAGGAATCTCGCTCAGGCCCAAGTCCGGGCAATGACTGCCTGAGCCCCGAGAGCCCCGCCTAGCGCGGGGCTTTCGGTTTTACGGGCTGGCCGCACTCGCTGCACAGATTGAGATGTTCGAGCCGCTTCACCAATCGGTGTACGGTGGACTGCTCTAGTCCATGAGCTTTAGCTGCAGCATAGACAGTCGAGCCGTGGACTAGGACGTCACGTGCCGCACCCTCGGCCTTGGATGGGCCGAGGGCTTTCATGCGACGAGTGAACTCACGGCTGGTCATTTTTGCGGCCATCACGGTATCCGGCCTCATAGGCCGAGCGGATACGGTTGCGCATGGCCTGCTCTCGGTATCTGTGGTCGAGCGGGACTTCGACGAGCACCTTGGCTTCCGTGGTCGTCAGCCATTGGTCCGCCGAGGCGCGCATCCTTGCGCGCCAGTTTCGGTTCGGATGGTTGCTCATGCGATCTCGTGCCCCCACGTGCGGGCAACCCGCAAGGCGTCATCCATGCACGAGCGCAGATGCGCGCGGGCGTCTTCGGCCGATACGCGGCCGGTCGCGCCAAAGACGTTGCCGCCCATGCGCTGCCGACGCTCGGCCCGCGCCTCGGCACCTTCGGCATGCTCGACCTGCTGGACGGCGCTCATGAGCGTCTGACGCGCCTCGCTGATGACCCGCCGCTCGTCGGGTTGAGCGACTGTGATCTCGATCTGCTCCAATCGATTGATGAGCTGCTGTGCGTTCATGGCTGTCTCCGGTTAGTTCATCATCGACCAGGTGGCGCGCGCCTCCTTGGCTTCTCGATTCGCCCGAATCTCGTCCGCGTTGGCGACGATCCGCTTCGCCTGGTCGACGACGTAGCGCTTCGTCTTCTTGATGCGCACGTGGCCGCAGAGGTCGCTTGTAAGGATGTCCGTCACCCACTCGCCGTTGACGACCTTGATTTCGCGGCACTGGCGGGGCTGGCCGTTTACGTAGACTTCGATGTACCCCTGGATCTCGATCGCTTCGCGGACGATGTCGAGCTGGGTCTTGCGTGCCATTCTGGTCTCCGCCCCTGATCCCCGAGGCGCGGTTGGCTGGTATCAGCCTATGAGTCCATTCTACACACTTGCGTCTCTCGCGCAAGTAGATATTCATACAGTAGTTCTGAGGTGCCTATGAAACGCCTATTCGCGGTCGTCCTGACCCTGATTTGCGCGCCGGCCCTTGCTCAAGGCACGGCCACGCTTACGTGGGAGCTGCCGGACCAATACACCAACGGCGATCCACTTGACCCCGCAACGGACCTGGCCGAGATCCGTGTCTACGCCAACGGTGCGCTGCTGGCGACGACGGAGGGTACGGATACTCAATTCGTGACCGATGAGCTG
>DASVDU010000262.1:0-7668 GCA_036380915.1 Hyphomicrobiaceae bacterium
GGTAAAGGGCTCCGACTTTCACTTGGGCAAGCGCTGGGCTTGCCGCGGCGACCCCAAGCACACACGAGATCGCGATGAGCAACCTGCTGACTGACATATTGCACCTCCTCCAAGTGGCGCCAAAAATATTCGTACATGGACCGCGGCGCGCGGTCAGCCCATGTAGAGACCCCCGTTCACATTGAAAGTCTGGCCGGTTATGAATGCGGCGCTCGCATCCGCGAGATACAGTGCGAGGCCGGCAACCTCGCTCGGCTCGCCAAATCGGGACAGAGGCGTCATGGCGGTCAGACGCTGTCGGACCTCTGTCGGCCAATCTGCCGTCATGTCGGTTTCAATATCCGCCGGCGCAATGCAATTGACGCGGATTCCAAGCGGAGCCAAGTGACGTGCAAGGGATCTGGTCAAACCTATCAGGCCGGCCTTCGACGCAACGTACGCGGGACTCGTCGCGGTGCCGCCGATCTGCGCGGCGACTGACGAAAGATTGATGATGCAGCCCCCGCGCCCGCGCATATGCGCGGCCGCCGCTCGAGCGGTGAAAAACGCCGATCGAAGGTTTACGTTCAAGACGCGGTCCCAATCCTCGGTATCCAGTTCCTGGAGATCGGAAGGGCCGAGGATTCCGGCATTGTTCACAAGGATGTCCAGGCTTCCAAATCGGGCCACCGTTGCGCTCACCAGGGCATCCGGGGTTTCGGAAGATTCCAGGTTGCCGGCGACCGTCGCCATCCGGGAGGACCCAAGGGTTGCCACGTCCGCCGAGCGCAGCGATTTTTCGGTCGTGCCGGCGATCATCACCGATGCGCCTTCGTCCAGGTACGCTTTGGCAATCGCCAGCCCGATGCCGCGAGTGCCACCGGTAACGAGTGCGACACGATCTGACAGGCGCGCCATATGCGCTATTCAGCCTTGACCGGGTTGTCGATCAGCCCGATTCCTTCGATCTCCACCCGCACGCGGTCACCGTGCTTCAGGAAGATCTTGCGAAATCCTCCGACGCCGACCGGGGTTCCCGTGGATAGAAGGTCGCCCGGTCGGAGCGTTACCCGCGCAGAGAGGAACTCGATGAGCTCCCAGATCGAGAAGACCATCAACGAGGTATCCGAGTCCTGCATCAGATCCTCGTTGAGCCGAGTGGTGAGTCTCAGGCGATGAGGATCCGAGACGGCAGCCCTGCTGGCGATGCCCGGCCCGACGGGCGTGGATTCATCAAGCGCCTTGGAGGATAGCCAGTCGACGATCCTGTGCTTGCCCAGATTCACCCATTGGAGATCGCGCGCGGTCACGTCGTTGACGATGGTCAGGCCTGCGACATGCCGCTTTGCCTGTTCCGCCGACACCCGTCGCGCCATGCGACCGATAACGACTGCGAGTTCGCCTTCGAAGTCCATCTGTTTGCTGATCGGAGGGATGACAATCGGGTCCGTGGGGCCGACAAGCGCGGTGAAAGGCTTTTGAAATATGACCGGTGTCTGGGGAACATCGAGCCCCGCCTCCTCCGCGTGTTTCTTGTAGTTCGCGCCCACCAGGTAGATCGAGGCACTGTCATCCATGGGTGGGCCAAGCCGAACTGCGCCTCGATCAAATTTCCGCAAGGACGCAAGCGGCACACTGCTTTCGGTCCACCCGTCCGGATGGGCCGCCAGAAATCCGGAAATCGAGCCGTACTTGGCGCTCAGGTCATAGACCGAATCACCGACCGCCATGCCCGGACGCGTGGGACCCGTGCGTTCGGTCGAGTATCTGACGAGCAACATGTTTCCTCCACCTAGCTTATTTCAGGTCGGGCGCCATGGATTACGACGTCTGCAGATGGCCATGGAGCACCTTCGTGCGCGACGTGCACATCGACTGCGCTGCCGCATTGCGGGCAAAGCAAGTGCCGCAGTTGAAAGCGGCCCTGATCGTAGTCTTCGCCACGAACGGGGCCAGCGGCGTTAAGCGGCGAGCTCCACTCTCGAAGTCTGGGCAGAATGTCGTGTCCCGGGGCACCGAGCGCGGTATCGCAGTGCGAACAGCGGATCGCGCCATTGGCGAGATCGAGCGTCAGCGCGGTTCCGAAGCGGGAGCTTGCTTGACCGGAATAGCGCATGACGGCATCGCCGGGCCGAGGTTCTCGCGATCTGTCGAGGCGCGTCTTTCGGTGAACGGCCCTGAGGGTTTGCGTTTCGGCTGCGTCGACCGAATTGTCGGGACCGAGTGCAACGCCGTAGATCTCCCGAGCGGCCTCGACGGACACCGCGCCGCGGGAAACGTCTTCGGCGACCCTGCCCGGATCCCGGCGCAACGGGTCCCCGTAGCCGCCTCCCGCCTGCCAGCTGTGGTACCAGACGTCGCCTGCATCGATCGGTGTGCGTTCGTGTTTCGACGCGAGTATCTCGAACTTGCCGGGGACATCGGGCAGCGAAGCGGGAAGGGGGAGCTTCTGTTGCACACGCCTATTGAGGCCTGTGCCGACGAATCGGGCGATGCGGATTGCCGAGCCCGGCATCCCCCCCGAGACACCGATTGCATTGGGCATTTCAGCGCCTGTGCCGGCAAAAAGGCCCTCTAGCTTTTCCTCCGGTGCGTCGTACACCATGTATGCCAGCTCCGCGGACCGACCTCCTCGGTGCAGACCGGGACCTCCGGAATCACGCAAATGCTTGCGGAAGAGATAGAGGACCGGATATTCCGCCTCCTGGTCCTCGATGTTCGGCATGTTCGGCGTGGTGTTGAAGACGATGCCTGCGGTATCAACACCATCTGCGTAAGTACGCGCGCCGCCGCCGCCTCCAAAGTGACTCATCTCGGTGGCAGAGAACGCGAACCCGTGCTGACTGCGACCGGCGAAGATGGGCGCCATGGAAGTACCCGACCACACTGCCATCGCCTGCGCGTGATGCGAAGCGCTTGTGAGCAGCAGGTTGGAGAGGCATCGCCAGGTGACATCGATCGTGACAATTACCGCGGAGATCGTCGCCATGGCGCAAGGCGCAGGGTAATCGCAATTGTTGACCGTGCCCGATTCGGCGATGATTTCGACGCAGTCTCGCACGCCTCGATTCCATGGGATGTCCCAGCAGAGGTTGATGTACATCGAGGACAGCACCGCCGCCTGCAGGCCGGAATAGGTGCAGTTGATCAGGCCTCGCGCATTGGGGCTTGTGCCCCTGAAATCGAAGGTGACCCGTTCGCCCCGCTTGGTCATCGTGCACACGATCCGATATATCTTCGACTCGTGACCATCATGGTCGATGTACTGAATGTCGCGCCATTGACCATCCGGCAGCTCGCGCAATCTCTGCCGCAGTTTGTCGCGCGCGTAGGCAATCGACTGCTCCATCACGCCTTGAACCGCGCCGATACCCCACGTCTTGATGAGCTCGAGCACGCGCTGTCGGCCATTGTTGAGAGCAGCAATCTGACCCTTCACATCCAGACCGACGAGCGGATCGCGGACCTGATTGATGATCCACCGCATGACGTCTTCGCGGACGATACCGCGGTCGACGATCTTTACGGGAGGGATACGCAAGCCCTCCTGGTGAATATCGACGGCCTTTACCGAGAAGCCGCCTGGATCCATGCCTCCCGTGTCCAACTGATGCCCCGACGCTCCGATCCAGGCAACGATCCTGCCATTGTCAAAAATCGGGGCGACCGTCGCGAAGTCGGGCGCGTGTATAGCGCCGAGGTACGGATCGTTGCAGATGAATATATCGCCGTCGTTTATGCCGACATCGCCCGACAAGCGCTTCGTTGCCTCGACTATCAGCGGCAGAACATTGCCCTGGGTGACGATGTACGGACCCACCGCGACCAATGCCCCGTCCGCCCGCATGATCGCGGTCGCAGCATCGTTGCCCGTAATGAGGACGTTCGAGCCCGAGCAGCGCATGTACTGGATGCCCATTTCTTCGGTGATGCTGAGCAGGCGATGGTTGAGCACTTCGAAGGTGACGGGGTCGACCCCCGGTGTTGCTTCGGTCGTGAATGCGTCATCAATTTGCATGGCGGCGCTAGAGAAGTATGTGGGTGTGTCCGTACCGGTCGATACGGGCTTTCTGGCCGTCGAACACGACGATGTTGGTGCCTGGATGCTCGATGACCGCAGGTCCTTCGATCAGGCTTTCCGCGGGCAGCGCGGGGCCGTCGTAAATCGAGGTCTCGACCATGCCGCGTCGACGCGGACAGTACGTGGCGCGCACTGCGCGCGGCTCTGCCAGCGATCCAGGCTGTACTTCAGCCGTGGTCGGCTTATCGACTGTGCCGATGGCTTCCACTCCATAATTGACAAGCTCGATTCCCGCATCCCGCAGGCCGGAGCCCTCGCCAAAGAGGCGTTCATACTCGGCGTGAAAGGAGCGCGAGAGCGCGTCGACGGCAGCCGGGTCGAGGCGCGATGGCACCGGGATGCGCACGTAGTGGACCTGGCGGCGGTAACGGGCCTCGACCCAGCGAGCGTACTTTCTCGCGTCGGGCGATACGTCTGCTTCGCCCAGCAGGACCTGGCCGCGCTCTTCCATGGCCCGATAGATGTCCTCGAGGCGCGCTGGGGCCACGGGAAGCGTCAGCGGATCGGAGTACGCAAGGCTGAATCGGATATCGGAGATCGCTGCACCATAGGCGGAGTGTGCCGTGGCAAAGAACGGAACGATGATTTCGCGCACGCCCACCTCGGCGCTGTACGAGGCGGCGTGGACCGGGCCACAGCCGCCATAGGCCATCATCACGAAATCTCGCGGATCGTATCCGCGCTCGAGTGTAGATTTGCGGATCAGGTCGGCCATCTGGCTGTCGATTACCTGGCGAATCCCTGCCGCGGCCGACACGACGTCACCCGCGAAGAGCGGCGATGCCAGCTGATTCTTGATGGCTTGCTCTGCGAGATCCTTCCGCAGCGACATCCGCCCCGCAAGAAACCGTTCGGGTGCGACGTAACCTAGCACCACGTCGGCGTCTGTCACTGTCGGCGCGTTGCCTCCAAGCCCATAGCAGGCGGGACCGGGGTCGGAGGAGGCGCTTTGAGGCCCCACTCGCAATCGAGACCCGTCAATCCATGCGATCGAGCCGCCGCCGGCGCCGATGGACGCGACATCCACCATCGGCAGACGCAGCTGATACTGATTTAGCACCGTTTCCTTGCTATACGTCCACGCGCCATCGCGAATGATCGCGACTTTGAAGGTCGTGCCTCCGACGTCTGTCGCGATAACGTTCTTGTGGCCGAGCTCATTGGCCAGGTGCGCCGCGCCCACTACACCGGCCGCAGGGCCGGACTCGATGGTGAATACGGGTACAACCTGTCCAGCCGTGGCAATTCCGCCGTTTGCCTGGACAACGAGGAGTTTCTGGCGAAGGCCACTTTCGAAAAGCGTGCGTTCGAGCCGATCGAGGTAGCCGACGATCACGGGACCGACGTAGGCGTTGAAGAGGGCGGTTGCCGAGCGCTCGTATTCGCCCAATACCGGGGCGACATCGGACGATAGCGAGATATACAGTCCAGGAGCCTCTTTCGCGATGATTTCCGCGGTGCGACGCTCATGCTCCGGATTCTTGTGGGAAAAGAGGTAGGCGACGGCGACCGCCCCGTATCCACCGTCACGGATCTTCCTCGCCGCCTCGCGCACCGCTTCCTCGTCCAGTCGAGTCACGATTCGGCCAAGGTAGTCGGTGCGCTCCGGAACGCCGACGATATCCCGCTCGTCGGCAAGAAGCGTCGGCTTTTGAGTATTTCTGTAGTGATGCCGCTCGAAGACACTCAGGCCCGCAACCCGGCCGGTCGCGCGCATGATGATCAGCGTGTCTTCGAAGCCACGGGTGGTGAGTACCGCCGTGCGTGCGCCGGTCAACGCGAAGACCGCGTTGCTCGACTGGGTCGTAGCGTGTACCAGACGCTCGGAACCGCCAATGAGGTCTCTGACGCCAATCTTGAACTCTTGCGCGGCATCATCGAGCGCGTCGAATACGCCGCGCTGTAGATCGTCAGGCGTGGTCAACGACTTTCCGATCGCCATCCGCTTGCTGTCGCGATCAAATGCGACGACGTCGGTAAAGGTCCCCCCAATGTCGACGGCGACGGTGTACACGCTGTTATGTCCTGTCCAAGGTTCGATGGAGTTTAGTGTTTTTAGTGAAATCTTCGTCACTTTGATGTGCAGTGTCAAGGACGGGCGATCTCAAGATGAAGATCCCAACTGCGTAACGAGCGGCGAGACACGCGCTCGTGCGCGCGATATTGCGCTGCGCAACGAAGGCCGGACTTTCGATTTGGAGCGAGGAGGTTCGATTGCGCGCGCGTTCAACGCGTCGGCTTCGTCTATACTCGGCGCCCTTGAATCGCTTCGAATTTGGACATGAGCGCGACCTTCACGGCTGAATGCACGAGCGGCAATTACCGGTACATTCCCGGAGTATTCCAGTACTCGGCGGGTGTCGCGGCCGACTCGGGGTACGAAATCGTTCGGGTGCGTCTAAGAGGCGTTGTGCCGCTCGCAGATGGATTTCGTCTTGTCGAAGAGTATCTGAAGATGGTCGCGCGCCCACTTGCTTCATTGTGCGCGTGCGAACTTCGTTCCCCGGCCCCGTTCACGGACGAAGGATTCAAGGCTTTTAACGAACTTTACGTCGGTACTTTGGAGAGCTGGGGCATCTACAAAGACGGGGTCAATCCTGTGGCGCGTTCGAACGTGTGCCCCGCGGTAAATGCACCCGCGACGCCGAGTCTCTACGCTTTTTCGTACACGCTCCCAAGCAAACAAACCGTGTTCAACACGTTCCAGGTCGCCGGAAGCGCAGAGGCGCCCGAAGGAAAACAAAATTACCGGGACCACATCGTGCGGCGCGGCGAGCACTCTGTGGACGCGCTGTTGGACAAGGCCCGCTTTGTACTCGGCGAAATGGAGCGACGACTCGGTCTTCTCGGTCGCTCGTGGAAAGATGCGACTGGAACACAGCTTTACACTGTCTACGATCCGCATCCCGCGGTTATGCAGGAGATTGCTAAACGTGGCGCTATGGCTTCTGGTCTGACGTGGCACTTTTGCCGACCGCCGGTTGTAGATCTTGATTACGAAATGGATGTGCGTGCAATCCGAAGCGAGGTTGTTATATAGCAGGCGAGCGCACATGCCGGGTCGTCACGCATAGGCACGCCAGGACCACGTTGCGGCTCAGACATGCGCCGCTAGTCTGGGGGCGTTCCTGCGAAGCTAGGTGGTCGCCCTTCGGCGGTATGACGTGGATGAAGATGTGCGTCCCGGGCGAGGTCAGGCTCGCAGGCCGACCACCGCCTCGATCTCGACTTTCATTTCCGGAATCGCGAGCGCCTTGACGCCGATCAGGGTGCTCGCGGGGCGGGCGGCGCCGAAGAATTCCTGGCGCACGGGGTTGATCTTCTTGCGGTCCTCGACGTCGGTGAGGTAGACGGTGACCTTGAGCACGTCGGCGAAGCTCGCGCCGGCGGCATCCAGAATGGCTTTCATGTTGAGGAAGATCTGGCGCGTCTGCGCGGCGGGGTCGTCGCTCACGACCTTGCCTTTCGCGTCGACCGGGGCGACGCCGGAGACGAACAGCAGGTCGCCCCAGCGCACGGCGTCGCAGTAGTGGCTGATGGGGGGCATGAGGCCTTCGATCATGTATTCCTGGCGCTTTTGCATGGTGTTTCCTCCTTGTTATGCGGAC
>DASVDU010000263.1:0-2775 GCA_036380915.1 Hyphomicrobiaceae bacterium
GCAAATTGAAGGGCTTTGCGCATCTGGCAAAGGTCATCGCTGGCGTGCGCTTCGTCGATGGTGTCGAGAAAATCGAGGATCAAGAGGTCAGCAGAGCCGCCGCCTGATCAGACTTCGTACACCAGAATTGACGATAGCTCACCGCCGGAGTGCCACCACCTCACGGTTTCGGATATGGCAATGGAATTCCTCGACTACTGCACCACCATTCCACGAGATGGATGTCACCGATAGTACGCTTTGACCGTGGGCGAGAGGCGTACTGATACATTCTTGATTGCATGCCAAACGGGCGGTTCTTCATGCTCCACATGTGGAGCCTCATAGGGTCGCCGCGCCTCAGCAATCGTGAATGAAGCCGTGCATACGCTAGAGTCGCCAGAGCCACGTAGCCGCTGGGAGAAAACTACGGCGGCTTTCGGTTTCACGACTATTGGTCCGGACGAAATTTGCACAGGTGCTTCCCCTGGTCCGACCACCCAGTCGAAGTTGGTTCCGGCTCCGCATTCGAGATGACGCCCAATGACTGAATACGTTCGCAGATCGGATGAAATGTTTCGAACACGAAGTTGCACTTGAAGATTTGTCCCCTGAGGCTCGAAAGCGTTCAATAGGTCCTCAAGTACAACCGATGTGTCGATGTGTACTTCACCTGCCTCGTAGGGCAGTACTTCGACGAACTCGACTTCAGGCTTAAGCGCCGTTGATGTGAGGGCACTTGACCCCTCCGCACCGGCAAGAACCAGCTCGGCCCTGCATCCGATACTCCGCTCCGCAATCAACGCCCAGATCGCGACCCACGCCCGAGGTTGAAGTTCAAGCGAAACTCTCGAGGAGAATCTTTTGTCGTTCGCCGGATATGTTGATCGAGCTGATCTGTCGCAGCTTCCGCTAAGTAGCGATGAAACCGTCATCTCGCTCGTCTGGTTGCTGTCATTGGTGATGATGTGCTGCACGACGCCCGCCGCAGCTGGCCAGCGAACCCAGCGAGACTCGTGAGCGCTGGCTGCAGTGAAATTGAGACAGAGCGAGACCGCGGCACAGAGGGTGCTGACGACGATGTGCTTGCTCATCGCGAACATCCTCCTCCGTACCTTATGCATTGATTGTACGCGTGATTAGTGTAATCGCGTCCGGGTTCAAGTCGGAACCTCGGTTCCATGCGCAGATCCCATTGGAGCCTATAGACGACGCTGTGCCATCGGTCCAAATCGGCCTGGGTCCAAGTCGGCCTGCCATGGGCGCGAATGTACCGTATGTCTGCAGTTATGTTCGCATGCCCGCCCGAAGCCCCTTGAGGGGATGGGGGTGTAGAACAACTCCAGCACGCGCGTCGTCGCGCGCTGACCGACTCGTTCCACTGAGATCACCGAAGCTGCAACGTGTCGCATGCCACTGCCGCAGCCCGGCGCGCTGTTTGCGTTGCGGGCGGCAGCCGCAGTGGCCAAGCGAACGCTGCGCAGAGCGAAAAGCGACGCGCGGCTCAAGCGAAGCGCAACTCACGCAAGCAGCGTGGCGGGCGGTCGGAGAGCCGCGCGGGATCAAGCCGTCATCCGTGCAGAGGCCAAGTGCCGATTCAGGTCATCTCGCAGCGATTCCAGCCGACCAGGGAAGACGATCGATTGACCGAAGTAGTCGAGATCCTTCTTGGCAACTCGGTAGCGCGCAGCGACAGTCGATGCATCGAGAACATCGAACCGCAAAACCATCCCGCTCGCTGGCAGCCGCTCGAGACGGAAGCCTCGAACGAACTGCCCTGGTGTCGCGAAGACCTCGGCAACCTTGTCCGGGTAACTGCTGATGGAGCTGTCAACCACCCAATCCCCGCCAGCGAGTCCCATCAGTGTCGAGTTACCCAAGTCGATGAACACGACAAACCCAAAGTCGGCCGGTGGATCCAACACGGCAAAGGTATCGGCAACCACCGTCCAAACATCAACACGGGCACTAGCCAGATCTGCTTGAAGTGCCCGCGTGCCAAAGACACTTCGAGGAAAGAGTCGGCCCAGTAGGCTAGGCCGAGCCAGCTTGCTAACGAGCTGCCGCTCGCTATCCGTGAACCCTCTGCTCTGATGACTGGTAACCAGAGTGCCGTTAGTCGTCGTCATGCATTTCAATTCCGATCGTGCCGCCAACGTATGCGCCGCCAGCAGGTGCGGACAATATTCCGATTCGGATAGCCCATTCGGTAACTGATGCCCAAGGGGAACGGCTCAGACCCATCCACTGATTGAGTCCGCCAAATGGCGTGCGAACGAGACCGGGTAGTTCAACCAGGTTCCAGTTGCCATTCTTGATGGCGGCCGGAACCCAACGGTTGTCTTGCCTAAAGAACCAGTGATGCAAACTGCGCCCGAAGCGTCCGCCGGCAGGACCGAACCGATCCCAGTACGCTCTCGCGAGGCGGGGGAAGGGACCTGCATTCGCCAGTGGACGTAAGAGCTGACCCGTCCTCATAGCCAGCGACCCGAAACCGCCGCCCGCAAGGCTTGTGACGGTCTGGATGTCGTACTCCGCTGTCATGGACATTGCGAACGTGCCCATCACGGGTGAGTACCACGCGTCCTGCTCGATCCAATAATCGACAGCGTTCTCAGCGTATCCGTTGATGCTCCCGCGCAGGTTCGTCATCCAAGAAGACGGGTTCGCCCAGCTCCCACCCGCTGTGCTAACAGGTGGGTCCGAGGCGGCGCGGCAGCTTTAAAGAGCGATTTTCCTGAAGCGATCAGGAAGTTGCGGCGAGTGTGCCGCAGCGCTTTTGCATCGGCAAGGCTT
>DASVDU010000264.1:0-3868 GCA_036380915.1 Hyphomicrobiaceae bacterium
GAGGATGGCAGCACCGACGTGAATCCATCGGAGGAGGAATGAGAGGAAGCCGAGCAAATCGGCGCCCGCCAGCGCCAGCCACAGGATCAGGATGGCAAGCGTGAGCACGGCGCCGGCCGCCAGCGCACGCCCGGCGGTTTCAGTAATGGCATCCATTTCGGGCTCCTGAAGGCGTGAGAATCGTGAGGTCGCCAGAATGCCGGACCATGACACATTCCCGACTTCACGACCTCACGATTTCACGATTTCACGATTTCACGTCTCACGGGATAAAATCAGTCCACCGCCAGCAATGCGGCTGCCACGCGGCGGTGCTCGGCCAGCAGGACGTTGTAGGTGCGGCAGGCTGCGCCCGTATCCATGGGCTCGAGCCCGAGCCCAGCCGCGACGAACCCATTGCGGATTTCACGGGAGGGGAAGATTTGCGTCCGTCCCGTGCCGAGGAGGAGAAAGTCGATCCTCTCCTTCTCTGCGAACACCTGGGCGAACGCGTCGAGGCTGAATGCATCGGCGCCCGAGATGTCCCAGGCATAGATGCCGCTCGGCAGGCACAGGATCGAGCCCCTGTGGCTCATTTCGGCGAACCGAAAGCCACCGTTGCCGTAAGCATCGATGGGGGCTTGATAAGGATAGCGTGCAGGCTTTTCGGCCATGGCTGCCATCGGATCAGACACCCCCAATCCTCAGGCCCCGCTCGCGACGGCCGGTGACTTCTTGCCCTTCGCGACACTCGACCAGTCGCGCTTGAGGCCCGTGTAGCCGAGCAGCGGCGCCGCGATGAACATCGACGAGTACGTGCCGATGATCACGCCGAGCAGCATCGCCAGCGAGAAGTATCGGATCACCTCACCGCCGATCAGCACCAGCACCACCAGCACGATAAGCGTCGTCAGGCCCGTAAGGATCGTTCGTGAAAGAGTCTCGTTGATCGACCGGTCGAGAAGCTCGTTCAGCTCCATCTTTTTGAACTTGCGCAAATTCTCCCGGATGCGGTCCGATACGACCACGGTGTCGTTGACCGAATAGCCGAGAATGGTCAGCAACGCTGCCACGGTGGACAGGTCGAAGTCCCATTGCAGCAGCGCGAACACGCCGGCAACCAACAGCACGTCGTGAGCCAGTGCCAGCACCGCTCCGACCGCAAACTGCCATTCGAAGCGGAACCAGACATAGGCAGTAATTCCGATAATGGAGACGAGGACGGCAATGATGCCCGTCGTCCGAAGCTCGCTGGAAACCGCAGGGCCGACGATTTCGACACGGCGCTGCACGAAATCATCCCCCAGCGCGGCCAGGACCTTGTTCACGGCCTGAGGCTGCGCCTCTTCCCCACCTGGCTGCTCCTCCACGCGGATCAGAATGTCGTTTGGCGCGCCGAACTCCTGAATCTGCACCTCGCCAAGGCCGAGCGATCCCAATTTGGATCGCACGCTCGCCAGATCGACGGGTCCGCTCTTGGACTGGACCTCGATCATGGAGCCGCCCTTGAAGTCCACGCCGTAATTGAACCCGACGGTCGCAATCAGAACGATCGACAAGAGCATCGCGATAAACGAGCCGATCAGGCATACGCCCTTGAAACGCATGAACGGAATGCGTGCGTCGGCTGGGAAGAGATTGATGCCCTTGAAATTCGGAACCAGAAACATGCGAGGATTCCTGTGTATCAGACCGGGACTTCGACCGTACGGCTCTTGTGCCGGATCGACCTCACCCACAGCGCTATGAGGAGCCGCGTTACCGTGACGGCCGTGAAGACCGACGTGAAGATGCCGATGCTGAGGGTCACTGCGAAGCCGCGGATCGGTCCGGACCCGAGCCAGAACATGATGATCGCCGCTACCAGCGTCGTGAGCTGCGAGTCCGCGATGGTCACGATTGCACGCGTGAACCCGGCGTCTATGGCAGCGATAGCCGATTTCCCGGCCCTGATTTCTTCGCGAATGCGCTCGTAGATCAGCACGTTCGCGTCAACCGCCATGCCGAGCGTCAGCACGAGGCCAGCGATGCCAGGGAGCGTCAAGGCCGCCCCAAGCAGGGTCATACAGGCCAAGATCAGGATGGCGTTGATGATGAGGGCAAGACCGGCATAGAAGCCGAACGTCCCGTAGACCACCGTGATCAGGACAAAGGTCGCAAGGCCGCCCACGATGAAGGCCCTGGTCCCCGACTCGATCGAGTCGGCGCCGAGCGAAGGCCCGACGGTGCGCTCCTCGACGATCGTCAGCTTGGCGGGCAGCGCACCGGAGCGGAGCTGGATTGCGAGATTGTTGGCGCTCTCCACCGTGAAGTTGCCCGAGATCTGACCTGAACCGCCCAGAATGGGCTCCTGGATCACGGGCGCCGACAGCACCTTGTCGTCGAGCACGATGGCGAACGGACGGCCTACGTGCTCCTGCGTGAAGCGGCCGAAAGTCCGCGCGCCGGATTGGTCGAAGCGGAAGGTGATGATGGGCTGGTTGGTGCGCTGGTCGAAACCGGGCTGGGCATCGACCAGCTGGTCGCCGCGCACGACAGGGGTCTCGCGCAGTAGGTAAGAAAAACCGTCCTGCTCGGCCGAGGGGTAGACCTTGTAGCCAGGCGGCGGCCGCGAGGCGAGCGCCTCCTCGCCCGACATGCTCGGATGGACCTCGTGGAAGCTCAGGCGCGCGGTCTCACCGATGAGAGCCTTGAGCTGTGTCGTGTCCTGCAGGCCGGGAAACTGGACCAGGATGCGATCGGCTCCTTGCCGGACGACTGAGGCCTCGGATGTGCCCAACGTGTCGATACGCCGGCGCACCGTCTCGATGGATGCAGCGATGGCGTTCGAGATCCGCTGCTGCATCCCTGCCTCGGTGGGCTGCAGAATGATGAGGTTCGGCTCCGCGCCACGCTCAACGCTGATGTCGTCACCGGCGCTGCCGAGCAGCGCATTCCCGATCGGCTGAACGAGGCCCTTCAACTTCGTCAACGCCTCGCCGACCTGATCTTGCTGAGCGATCCGCACATGAACCGCCCCGCCCTGCACCCCGAGGCCCGTGACCCCGATGCGTGCTTCGCGCAGGCGCGCCCGGGCATCGTCGCGGATCGTATCCAGCCAGTCCTTGCGGACGTCGTTCACGTCCATGGCCAGAAGGAGATGTGCGCCGCCCCGCAGGTCGAGACCGAGACTGAGCTGCCGCTTCGGTAGCCAATCGGGCCAGGATTGCAAGGTCTCTTTCGAAAACAGGTTGGGCAGCGCGAGGAGGACGCCCGCGAGGCACGTCAGCGTGATGGCGATGATCTTCCAGCGCTGGAAATGGAGCATCTGGTCTCAAACTCCTCGGCTCACGACGTATCGGGCCGCTGCTGGGATGGGGCTCGGATATCGGCGAGCCTCCTGGTGTAATCGACGTTGACGGGCAGCCCGAACCCAAACGGTCAGGCGCTTTCCTTCACCGGCTCGCCCTTGGCCTTGACATCGGCGACAGTCGCCTTGACCACCCTCACCCTGGTGTTCTCGGCGATTTCGACCTCGATCTCGGTCTCGTCCTTGACGCGCGTAACCTTGCCGATGATGCCGCCAGCAGTGATCACGGTATCGCCGCGCCGGATGTTCTTCACCATCTCCCGGTGCTGCTTCGCGCGCTGCTGCTGGGGCCTGAACAACAAGAAGTAGAAGATTACGAACATCAATAATATGGGTACGAGCTGCAGCATGAAGTCGCTGCCGCCCCCGGGAGCGCCTTGCGCGAAGGCTGGAGTGATGAACATGTGGCTTTCGTCCTTGAGCCGGCTCAGGTAACGACAATCCGGCCCCGCGGCACTATTACCTGCGGGCCTGTCCGTCTGACTGCGGCGCGACTATAGTGGTCCGTTTCCGCTTGGCAAGTGATGCCTCGCCCGCGGC
>DASVDU010000265.1:0-17230 GCA_036380915.1 Hyphomicrobiaceae bacterium
GTCCACATGCGCCTCTCCCGCTACTTCCTCCCCGTGCTCCGCGAGACGCCCAAGGAAGCGGAGATCATCTCGCATCAGCTCATGTTGCGCGCCGGAATGATCCGGCAGGCAAGCGCCGGCATCTACTCCTGGTTGCCGATCGGCTTCCGGGTGCTGAAGAAGATCGAGCAGATCGTTCGGGAGGAGCAGAACCGCGCCGGCGCCATCGAGGTCTTGATGCCGACGATCCAGTCGGCCGAGATCTGGCGCGAGTCGGGGCGCTACGAGGCTTACGGCAAGGAGATGCTGCGCATCATCGACCGCCACGAGCGCGAGATGCTCTACGGTCCGACGAACGAGGAGCTCATCACCCAGATCTTCCGCGACAGCGTGAAGAGCTACAAGGACCTGCCGCGGAACCTCTACCACATCCAGTGGAAGTTCCGGGACGAGATCAGGCCGCGGTTTGGAGTCATGCGCGGCCGCGAGTTCCTGATGAAGGACGCTTACTCCTTCGACCTGACCCCGGAGGCGGGCCGCCACGCCTACAACCGGATGTTTGTCGCCTATCTGCGGACCTTCGCGCGCATGGGCCTGCAGTCGATTCCCATGGCGGCCGAGACGGGGCCCATCGGCGGCGATCTGAGCCACGAGTTCATCATCCTGGCCGAAACGGGCGAAAGCCAGGTGTTCTGCCACAAGGACCTGCTCGAAGGCAGGATTCCGCCTGCAGACACGGACTTCGACGCGGACCTGACCCCGATCGTCAAGGCATGGACTTCGCTTTACGCTGCCACGGACGAAAAGCATGATCCGGATCGTTTCGATCGTGAGGTCCCCAAGGACAGCCAAGTGACTGCGCGCGGAATCGAGGTCGGGCACATCTTCTTTTTCGGCACGAAATATTCCGAGCCTATGAACTGCCGCGTGCAGGGTCCGGACGGCAAAATGGTGCCGCTGCAGATGGGCTCGTACGGCGTTGGCGTGTCGCGACTGGTCGGCGGCATCATCGAGGCTTGTCACGACGATGCCGGAATCGTCTGGCCTGTACCCGTTGCCCCGTTCGAGGTTGGGCTCATCAACCTGAAGGCTGGTGATGTTGCGACGGACGAGGCCTGCAATAGGGCCTACCAGCAACTCAAAAACGCCGGAATCGAGGTCCTTTACGACGACACGGACGAGCGGCCGGGAGTGAAGTTCACAACCATGGATCTGATCGGGCTGCCCTACCAGGTGATTGTCGGCCCGAAGGGGCTGAAAGGCGGTGAGGTCGAGCTCAAGGTTCGCAAAGGCGGTGTGCGAGAGAGCCTGACACCGGATGCCGCCGTCCAGCGCGTCATCGACTTGGTTCGCAGCCAGCGTGTGCTGGCCTGAGCCGGAGAGCGTTCGTGCAAGCCCGGCCCGCCTCCTTCCGCCACCGCCCGGTACCGGCGATGGGTCAACGGGTGCGGTCAGAGATCGGGGCGAAAGGAACGGCGAAAGCATGAGCCATTCGGTCGACACACGGCCCTTCGCACCTTACGAATGGCTGCTGGCGCTGCGCTATCTGCGGGCCCGGCGCAAGGAAGGATTCATATCCGTCATCGCCGGCTTTTCGTTCGTGGGCATTCTGCTCGGGGTCGCGACGCTGATCATCGTCATGGCCGTGATGAACGGCTTCCGTAATCAGCTCATCGAGAAGATCCTCGGCATCAACGGTCACATCGTCGTCTACAAGATCGCGGAGCCGTTCGACGACTACGAGAACGTACGCAAGCGCGTCGCCACGGCCGTTGGCGTCCGCGGGGCGGTGCCACTGGTCGAAGGGCAGGTGATGGTCTCGTCACCGACGCAGGCTCTCGGAGCCTACGTGCGTGGAATCTCGGAAGAGGGGCTCCAGTCGCTGCCGCTCGTCTGGAACAACGTCCTCTCGGGCAGCCTGGGCGGCTTCGACGAACAGACGGGTATCGCCGTCGGCAGCCGGCTCGCGAGCGCGCTCGGCGTGCAGCTCGGCGATACTCTGACGCTCGTCTCGCCGCGGGGGAGCTCGACACCGTTCGGCACCGCGCCGCGGACCAAGCCTTACCGCATCGCCGCCATATTCGAGATGGGCATGGCCGAGTACGACCGCACCATGCTGTTCATGCCGCTCCAAGAGGCGCAGAAATACTTCTCGCGCGGCAACCAGGTCGATGTTCTCGAAGTAATGATCAACGATCCCGAGAGGGTCGATGGGACCATCGCGGAGCTCCAACGCGTCCTCGGTGACGGCTACTCGATGGTGGACTGGCGGCAACGCAACCAGACCTTCTTCACCGTGCTCGAGGTGGAGCGTACGGTGATGTTCATCATTCTGTCGCTCATCGTGCTGGTCGCCGCGCTCAACATCATCTCAGGTCTGATGATGCTGGTGAAGGACAAGGGGCGCGACATCGCCATCCTGCGGACGATGGGAGCCACCCGTGGCGCGATGATGCGGGTCTTTCTGATCACCGGGGCTTCCATAGGTGTCGTCGGGACCGTTGCCGGTCTGATCATAGGGATCATCTTCTGCTGGAACATCGAATCCATTCGCCAGTTCGTGCAGTGGCTCACCGGCACGACGCTGATGGACCCGACGGTCTATTATCTCTCCCGTCTTCCGGCCGATATCGATGTCGGCGAGACGGCATCCATCGTCGCCATGGCTTTGATATTGTCGCTGCTGGCGACGCTCTATCCATCCTGGCGGGCTTCGCGGCTCGATCCCGTCGAGGCGCTCAGGTATGAATGAATGACCGGGGGGCGGGGGTGCAGGAGCTGACTCAAAGGCCCGTGCTGCAGCTCGTGGGGCTGTCACGCACCTATCGGCAGGGCAACAGGGCCGTGCAGGTGCTGGCCGGAGCCTACGCCGATCTGTACCCGGGCGAGGCGGTCGCTCTTGTCGGCCCCTCGGGCGCGGGCAAGTCGACGCTACTGCACATGGCGGGGCTGCTCGAGACGCCGGACACGGGCCGGGTCATCGTGGATGGCCGGGACTGCTCTCAAATGTCGGACGACGAACGCACGCGCGTTCGTCGTGGCAAAATGGGCTTCGTCTATCAGTTCCATCAACTTCTTCCGGAGTTCTCCGCGTTGGAGAACGTCGTCATTCCGCAAATGATCTGCGGCCGGCCGCGCCGTAAGGCGGAAGCCCGTGCACGGGATCTGCTGGTCGCAATGGGCCTTGGCCACCGGCTCGACCATCGTCCGGCGGAGCTGTCCGGCGGCGAGCAGCAGCGGACGGCGATCTGCCGTGCACTGGCCAATTCGCCCGCGCTGCTCCTTGCCGACGAGCCGACCGGCAATTTGGACCCCAGCACCGCTGAGCAGGTCTTCGCCGAGCTGATCGAGCTCGTGGTCCGCACCGGAGTCGCCGCTCTCATCGCCACTCACAACATGGAGCTGGCGGCCCGCATGCATCGTGTGCTGCGGCTCGAAGGCGGCGTTCTCGTCGAGGTCGCGCCGGGGACGGTGGCCTAGACTGGCGCGTCTCCGCGCTCAGTCCGATCGCGCTTATTGCAATCTGTCTCGTCCCGACGGCCGGTTGAGGTCCAGCTCGGGCCCTCGGGGGACGATGCCGGTTGGATTTATCGTGCGGTGACTTTGGTAGTAGTGACCCTTGATGTGGGCCATGTTCACGGTCTCAGCAATCCCCGGCTTCTGGTAGAGATCCCGCAGGTAGCCCGAAAGATTTGGATAATCCTTGATCCGCCTCAGGTTGCATTTGAAGTGGCCGAAATAGACCGGATCGAAACGCACCAGCGTGGTGAACAACCGCCAGTCTGCTTCGGTCAGACGATTTCCGAGGAGATAGCGGCGCGTCGCCAGGCGCTCGTCGAGAACGTCGAGGGTTGCGAAGAGCTCGGCGAAAGCCGAGTCGTAGGCTTCCTGGGTAGTGGCGAACCCCGCTTTGTAGACGCCGTTGTTCACCGTATCGTAAATGCGGTCGTTCAAGGCATTGATTTCCGGCCGTAGGTCTTCCGGATAGTAGTCGCCCGGCGCTGCCCCGCATCCGTCGAAGGCCGAGTTGAACATCCGAATGATTTCGGACGACTCGTTGTTCACGATCGTCCCGGTCTTCTTGTCCCACAGCATCGGGACCGTCACCCGCCCCGTGTAGTGGGGCTCGGCCCGTGCGTAGATCTCGTACAGGTAGCGGGCGCCGAAGATTGGGTCCGGCACGACGCCCGGCCCGTCCGCGAAGGTCCAGCCGTTCTCCAGCATCAGCCAATGGACGACAGAGACGCCGATCATAGCCTCGAGCCCTTTGAGCTTGCGGAAGATCAGTGTCCGATGTGCCCAGGGACACGCCAGCGAAACATAGAGGTGATAGCGTCCGGCCTCGGCTTTGTAGCCACCGACACCGCTCGGTCCGGGAGAGCCATCGGGCGTGATCCAGTTCCTGAAGGCTGAGTCCTGCCGCACGAAGCGACCGCCTGTGCTTTTGGTGTCGTACCACTGGTCGTGCCAGACCCCATCGACGAGAAGTCCCATTTCAATTCCCTTTCTGCGAGCTGGATTTGCGTCGAATCTGGTCGATGCAGCCCGACTTCACGATGGTTCGTTCGCGCGCTACGCTGGGATCGGCCTCGTTCAAGCGCGACTTCAGATCGATCACGAAATGATCGCCTCTCCCCTTGGGAGATGGTGGGAGGGAGCGCGATCCGCCATGCCGCGAAGGGACGCAAGCCGCTGCCCCCGCCCTCGCAAGTGGGAGGGGAGCAGATGCGGTGTCGGCGCGTTGCCCTTCGCCCGGTGCAGTGGCCTTGTTCAGAGGATGATGCGAGCCGTCGAGGCGCGCATCACCGCAGGAACTCCGGCGCGAGGATGCGCGGAACCATCAGTGCGACGTCGGGCCAGACGATGACCAGCCCCAGCACAGTCAGCATGGGTAGCAACATGATGCAGGTATCCTTCAGGGCATCTCGCATGGGAATGCCGGCAATGGCGCACGCGATGAGCAGGCAGAGGCCGTAGGGTGGCGTCACCAGACCGAAGGCCAACGATATGATGCTGATCATCGCGAAGTGGATAGGTTCCATGCCCACCATTTTCGTCAGCGGTTCCAGGATCGGTGCGCAAATGATGATAGCCGGGATGGCATCGAGGAAGCAGCCGACGACAAGAAACACGGCAGCGATGAAGAAACCCGTCGCAATGAAGCCCATTTCCCAGGCGGTCACGCCCGACAGGATTGCCTGCGGGATCTGGTAGTAGGCGAGAAGCCAGCCGAACGTGCTTGCGGTGCCCACGCAGAATAGCGTGATGCCGGAGAGCTTACCCGTATCGAGAAGTGCTCCGTAAAGGCCCTTGGCATCCATCTCGCGATAGACGACCACGGACAGAACCGTCGCATAGAGCACGGCAATGCAGGCGGCCTCCGTGGCGGTGAACAGCCCGAAGATCTTTCCGCCGATGATGATGGCAGGCGTCATCAGCGCGGGGATCGAAACCCATGCGGCGCAGAAGAACTCACGCCAGGTCGAGCGCGTGTAGGTCTTGTATCCGCGTGACTTCGCGTAGAAATGCACGGTCGCCATTTGTGCCAGGCCGATGAGGAGGCCCGGCAGAATGCCTGCCAGGAACAGGCCGCCGATCGACACCGTGAGAATCCCGCCCCAGACGATCATGACAATCGAAGGCGGAATGACGACGGCGAGAACGGCCGAGACCGCCGTGATCGCGACCGAGAAGGACAAGTCGTAGCCTTCGCGCGTCTGGGCCTCGATGAACAGCTTGGACTGGCTCGCGGCATCAGCGGTCGCCGAGCCGGAAATGCCGGCGAAGAACATCGACAGCACGACGTTGATCTGGGCCAGGCTGCCCGGGAAGTGCCCGACCATGGAGCGTGACAGCTTCATCAGCCGGTCGGTGGTTCCGCCGATGTTCATGATGTTGGCGGTGAGCAGGTAGAAGGGCACCGCTAGCAGGATGAAGGAGTTGTAGGCGTTGAACGTCTCCTGCATCAGCGTCATCGTGTCGAGCCTTGGCTCGATCGCCAGGATCGGCAGACATGCGAGCCCGAGCGCGAAGGCGACCGGCACGCGCATGAACATCAGCAGGAAAAACAGCCCGAACAGGATGAGTGCCGCTTGACCCGGCGAGAGGACGGCGCCCATCATGCCGACGCCCTCCCGAAAATGACGCGCAGGTCATCGAACATCTGCTCGCCGAGGAAGACGATCCAGGTGAGGCCCGTGACCGGCCAGGCCACGTGGATGTACCACAGCGGCAGCTCGGCCAGCTCCGAGATGCGGTTCATCGCGAACTCGGTGAACTTTATTCCGGCTGTGACAAAGATGATGGCCGTCGCGAGCACGCCGATCCGGCCAGTGAAACGGGCGATGGCTTCGCCGCGCGGCCCCATGCGCGGCCAGACGTCCACCTCGAAATGAGATGTCTCCCGCACACCGATCATGGCGCCGATCATGATCGTCCAGATGAAGAGGAACCGCGCCATTTCCTCCGTCCAGATGTAGGCCGGAATGAGCGAGGTGTAGCGGGAGAAGATCTGCAGACTGACCGGAAGGACCAGTACGCCGACCGAAATGGCCATCAGCCAGGAGAGGAAGTTGGCGTACCAGGCCGTGAAGCGTCGCCAGAGAGAACGGCGGTCCGGCGGAAGCGTCGAAAATGCCATTGGGTCATCACCGGGATGTGCGGGAACAGGACGGCCGGGGTATGCCCCCGGCCGGAAGGCTGCACAGTGACGGCGCGAGATGGCCCCGCGCCGTTCACCTCATCCGCTACATGGCCATGATCTTCTTGTAGATCTCCTCGGCCCCGATTTCCTTGGCGTAGGCCTCCATCACCGGATCGACGCGCTTCTTCATCTCCTCGCGCCCTTCGAAGGGGATGCGCTTCAGCTTGCCGGCCTTCTCCAGCGCCTCGAGCTTCTTGGCGTCCTCCGACGACTCGACCTCCCGGCCATACTTACCTGCTTCCTTGCCCGCCTTGAGCACGATATCCTGCAGGTCCTTCGGCAGGTTCCGGAAGGTTTTTCCCGAGAAGCAGAGCGGCCGGATGGTGATGGCGTGCTGGGTCAGCAGCAGGTTCGGCCCCACCTCGTAGAACTTCATCTGCTCAACGCCCGCGGCCTCGTTCTCGCCGGCCTTGATGACGTTGTTCTGAATGGCGTTGTAGACCTCGTCGTAGGCGATCACGGTCGGCGACATGCCAACTGCCTGGAACGCCCGCGACCAGATCGGAGCGCCCTGCACGCGAATCTTGAGACCCTGGATGTCCTCGAGCGACTTCATCGGCTCGTTGACAAAGATGTTGCGCACGCCGCCGCCCGCGTAGCCGATGAGCATGACGTCGGCCTTCTCGGCGATCTCGTCGGCGATGGGCTTCAGGACGTCGGAATCGAGCACCTTGTTCCAGTGGTCGAGATCACGGAACAGGAAGGGCGCATCGAGGAAGGGGGCTGCCTTGGAGAAGGTCGACATATGCGCCGGCGAGACCACCGCATAATCGACCGCCCGGCCCTGCGACATGTACTCGAAGTACTGCTTCTCGAGACCCAGAGCCCGGTTCTTGTGGAGGACGAAGTTGATCGGCTTGCCCCAGGCCTCGGTTACCAGCTCGCCGAACTTGGCCATGGTCTTCGTGAAAGCATGGTCGTCGTTGAACTGCGATGCGCCGTTGAGCGTGATCGGGTCCTGTGCGCGCACGATCGCGGGCATGCCGATCGCGCCGGCAACCGCCGTCGCACCCAATCCTCCAAGAACCGTTCTGCGTCCAATCATTCGCGTCTCCTCCAGTTTTGGCCCCACGCCGTATAGTGGGGCGGTACGTCCACCCGGCCGC
Organism: Hyphomicrobiaceae bacterium; assembly: GCA_036380915.1. GTDB lineage: Bacteria > Pseudomonadota > Alphaproteobacteria > Rhizobiales > Hyphomicrobiaceae > ZC4RG25. The sequence continues at coordinate 7,789 of DASVDU010000265.1, forward strand.
TCGCGGCCAAAGTCGGGGCACGATAACTTAGGTCATTCCGCAGCACTAGCCCTCTGGAGCGATTGATGAAGATTGTCGAGGTGAGAACCCATGTGCTCGAGGCGAAGATCGAGACTCCGTTCTCATGGTCCTTCAATCGCGCCGATACACGCGCCAGTTGCATCGTCGAGATCGTATGCGAGGACGGCACGACCGGCTGGGGCGAATGCTTCGGGCCGGCCCGGCTCAATGCGGCCGTCGTGCAGGCCTTCCGGCCGTTGCTGCTGGGCCAGGATGCCCTCGCCACGGAGCGGATCTGGCAGTTCCTCTACAACCATTTTCGCGATCAGGGGCAGAAGGGACTGATCATCACGGCGCTGAGCGGCGTCGACATTGCCTTGTGGGACATCAAGGGAAAGCGGTTCGGAGCGCCGGTCCACCAGCTCCTGGGCGGCCCCCTGCGGACCAGCGTGGCAGCATATGCGACGGGCACCTATCGCCGCGACACGGGCGACCCGCTCGACTACATCACGGAGGAGGTGGCGGGCTACGTGCGTGAAGGCTTCGGTGCGGTAAAGCTCAAGATCGGGTTCGGGCTCGAGCAGGACATCGCGCTCATTCGGGCGGTGCGCGAGACCATCGGCCCGCGGACCGGGCTGATGCTCGATGCCAATCACGGCTATGATGCCATCGACGCCATTGCCCTTGGCCGCGCCGTGGCACCGCTCGACATCGGCTGGTTCGAGGAGCCGGTGGTCCCGGACGACCTCGGGTCCTATGAGGAGGTGCGCCGTGGCCAGCCGATCCCGGTGGCAGGCGGCGAGTGCGAGTTCACCCGCTGGGGCTTCCGCGAGGTGCTGGTGCGGCGGGCGATGGACATCATCCAGCCGGACACCTGCGCCGCCGGCGGGCTTTCTGAATGCAAGAAGATCGCCGACATGGCGAATGCGTTCGGCCTCCGCTACCTGCCGCACGTCTGGGGAACGGGAATCGGGCTCGCCGCTGCGCTGCAGCTCCTGGCGGTGCTGCCGCACAATCCGCCCCGCCATACTCCGCGCGAGCCCATGCTCGAGTTCGACCGCTCGGAGCACCCTTTCCGACAGGCCGTGCTGACATCCCCCATCGAGCACGAGGCTGGTGTCGTCAAGGTTCCGGACGGGCCAGGGCTCGGAATCGAGGTCGACCGTTCTGCGCTGGAACGGTTTGCAGCGCGAGAGTGCTCTCAGCAAGAGTGAAAGAGTAAATAAGCGTGCTGCCCGCGTCAGGTCGGGCAGCACGCCGGCTGTGGAGTAAATGAAGCGATGGCAGCCCCGTTTGGGCCGATTGCCTGCCCCCCAGCCGCCATCGCCCGCCCTCGGCTGCAACGCTGGGCACATGCAGCCTGCGGACGGTTCGGATCGTCGTACGCCGGGGCACTTGCAGCAACCAACCTGCGGTTGATCTGCCGATTATGCTTTCCAGGTTGTGAGCGAACTTGGAGATTGCACGTTGCAGGCACAGGCGACGCGCGATGCAGATCCCGCTAGGGATTGTTTCGGAATTTTGACCCGATTTGGCTTTGCCACTCGGACATTCCTCATTAAGATTTTCTTAGTCCAGAAGGACACCAGAAGTGCGCGGGCCGGTGGCGGCATGTCGCGGCTGGTTCAGCGCAACCCAAACTTTGCTAGGGAGGTGCTGGAAATGAAAAAGAGCTTGTTCGCCGCTCTTGCCTTCGGGCTTGTTGCCGGTGTGGCGTCATCAGCAACAGCGCAGACGGACATCACGTGGGGGACTTCCGCGGTCGGCTCTTCCGGCCACCGTGCACTTGTCAATCTCGCGACCATTCTGAATCGCGAGCTGAAAGACTATCAAGTGACCGTTCAGCCCATGCCGGGCGCGATCATCTCGGTGAAGAGCTACGCCACCGGTCAGACGCTCGGCTACTATGGCGCGGACATCGCGTTCTATGAGCTCGCCAACGACACGGCGCGGTTCAAGGGCTTCAAGGCGCAGATGAAACGGCAGCCCGTGCAGTCCTTCTGGACTTACACAGTCGAGGTCGGTGTGGCCATTCACGAACGTGACAAGGACAAAATAAAAAGCTGGAGCGATCTGACGGGAAAGCAGGTCTTCACCGGCCCACTGCCATGGGACACGCGCGCCCAGCTCGAGCGCGGGCTGGCAGCACTCGGTGTCAAGCATAATTATGTCGAGGTCGATCTCTCGAGCGCTGGCTCGCTGATGGATTCGGGCCGTCTCGACGGTTTCATCATCTACACGAATGCCGAGTCGACGACCGCGCCCTGGATCACCGAGGCAGGGCTGTCTACCAAGTGGATCGCGCTCAACCCGACGCCGGAGGAAATTGCGAAGCTGAAGGAAAAGAACTTCAGCGTCGTCGAGGTCAAGTCAGAGGCCTTCAAGCACGATACCGGCACCGAGACAGTGGTGCTTCTCCCGTTCTTCTACGGCTTCCATGTCGGAATGGAGATTCCGGAGGAAGACGTTTACAAGATGCTCAAAGTCATCGAGGCCAATGTCGACGAGCTCGTGAAGCTCGATGCCGGCTTTGCGCAGCTCAAGGACATGGCCAACATGCAGGTTCGTGGCGTCACCGCCTCGATCGAGTACGTGCCTGTGCATCCGGGCCTCGCGAAGTGGATGAAGGAGAAGGGCGTGTGGAACTCCGCGTGGGACGACCGCATTGCCAAGAAGAACTGATTCCGGTCACGGCAAGGCAGTGAAAGGCGGCGCACCCATGCGCCTGCCTTTCTTCTTTTCAGCACTTAAACCGGCTCGATCCTTATGTCCACGACCTACCCTTCGCAGGTGCGCGTCGCCCTAACCGCGCTCTACTACGCTACGGCTGTCTTCTTTTCCGTCTATCTGTTCAACTACTACTTCACTGGCGAAGGCGGGCCGACCGTGCTGACGGTGCTGCTGCTGCCGGTCTGCTTCATTCTTTTTGTTCTCGAATCCTTGCGCAGCAATGATTTCTATCCACGATTGGGGCTGATACCGAACCTCGTGATCGCGGCCATCTATATCGGGCTGGCTCTGACGGTTCTCTACTACGTAAGCACCGAATTCTACGACATTCGTACCGTCCGCGCCGGCTTCTGGAACACGACCGACCTCGTGATGGGCGCCATCATGGTCCTGCTCATCATGGAGTACACGCGCAAACGCTATTTCGTTCTCTTCATTCTGAATGTCGTCCTGGTTCTATACGCCGTCTATGGATGGATTGTGCCGGGCGCGTTCGGTCATCCGGGCCTGAGCTGGACGCGGATCATCTCGGCAATGAGCTTGGAGACGGCAACGGGCGTCTATTCACGCCTGCCGCAACTCGCACTGACGCTGATCGGATCTTTTCTGCTGGTTCTAAGCGTTCTGCGCGCATTTGGTTGCGTCGATTCCATTCTCCTCGGCGCCGATCGCATTACCGCTTGGTCACCCTATGCTTTGCCCCAAGCGGCGGTCCTCGGCTCCTTCGGCGTCGCAACCGTCAGCGGATCGAGTGCTGCCAATGCCGCAACGACCGGATCCGCGACAATTCCGGCGATGATACAATCCGGAATGCCGCGCGAGACGGCGGCATCGATAGAGACTGCCTCATCACTTGGCGGTCAGCTCATGCCACCGATTATGGGCATCTCCGCATTTCTCATGGCGGACTTTCTGGGTCGGAGCTATTTCGACGTGGTGGCCCGCGGTTACGCACCAGCTATAATCTATTTCATTTCTGTTTCCGTGGCGGTCTATCTGCTGTCCATCCACTTTCGACCAAGCCGGAATGTAAAGCTTCCAGGCGACCGGTTCGATTGGGGAGACGCAATCAACATTGCGGCGTTTGCGGCGGTGGTATTCGCGTTGATCGGCTTGATGGGCGTCATCCACATGGCACCCATGATAGCGGCGCTTAAAGTTTTCATGTACTCGGCACCGCCAATCCTGGTGATCTACCTCGTCCGCCGCTGGCGCTCCGAGGGCCGCCCCGGGTTCCGGGATGTCGTCGCCCCGCTCGGGCGAATGGTGGACATCTTCGCTTCCATGACCGCCGACCTGACGCTGCTGCTGGCAACGCTCTCCATCATGACCGGCGCTTTCGTCATTACCGGCATTCCGACAAAGGTCGGCGCCATACTGATTGAAGCTGCGGGCGTCAATCTGGCTGCCATGGGCATCGTCGCATTCCTGTTTGCGACGCTGATCGGTACCGGCCTGCCGCCTGCGCCGACCTACATTCTGACCGCACTGGTGATCGCGCCACCGATGATCAGATACGGCGTCGATCCCTGGGTCGTGCACTTCTTCGCGTTTTTCCTCGCCGTCTGGGGCGAGCTCACCCCGCCGACTTCGGTGGTTGCAGCGGTCACCGCCAAGATTGCCGATGCCTCGTTCATGAGCACACTCATGCGGGCGCTGGTGCTCTGCGTGTCGTTGTTCATGCTCATGGCAGGCGTGTTCGCGCGTCCGGAGCTGGTGTTGGAACCGGGACTATCCCAGGTTGGCGCCATGCTTCTGATCCTGACGGCGAGCATAGGCATGACGTTCAGCTTGCAGGCCCATTTCGCCGAAGCTCGCACCGCCGATCTGGCATTGCGCGGCGGGCTAGGCGCGATGTCGCTGGTGGTCCTGCTGTACCCGGATGACACGGTCGCTGCGCTGTTCGGCATCCCCGTCATCGCCATGATAGTCGGCTGGTATCTCAAACGCCATCCAAGCCGGATAGCGACACCCGCAGCCTGAATGGCCAACAGGCGTCGATCTGCGGCGAAGAATGCATCGCAAAAGTGATTCATTCTGTGCGCTTGCAGAATGAATCCGTTCCAAAATGGAACACCCGTTAAGAATTGATTTACATTCGCTGCGGCATGAAAGCTTGCCTGTCCCAAATTGAAACAGTCAGTAACACGAATATTGCTCTGTTTCGTCATATGTGAGACGATCATCAACGAACATCGCCGCGCCGGCATCTCGCTGGGGAGCTGCTCGAATCCAGTGCCGGTTTCGGCGGCAACAGACGTCGGGGGCAATATCTATGAAGCCGCAGTCTGCGAGATCGGCTCCGCTACCGCCAGCAGATCAAACTGGTGATTTCCTCAGTCGACTGGAGGTCCGCTATGGCCCGGTAGGATTGCTGGGCCGCTTCTTCCTGAAAGCGGATTCGGAGGCACGAGCGCGAGGGGTGTCCTTGAGCTTCGCGGATATCCGGGAGATGGTCGAAATCAATGAAGCCAACCGGGACAGCTGGATCCCGCTGCTTCCGATTTTCGACTACCGTAAATTCACTGCAACTCCGGACAACATATTCTGCATTGTCGCGCGCGATCCGCACGGCCGCGTCGTGGGCACGCACGCCTGTCGGCTTTACGACTGGTCCGGCACGAATTTCCACGAAGAGGCGGTCAGCCTCCGCTTGTTCTACGATGATCCGGACAAAATGCGGCGGCCCGGTGAGTCCTGTCGGGTGACAGCGCCTTCGGCAAAGAGTGTCGGCGGGTTGACGGTATTCTCCGGTGCGGCTTGGTATCACCCCGATTATCGAGGGCGCGGACTATCGACGATCCTGCCGCACGTGAGCAAGGCCTATGCGCTGACGCGCTGGCCGGCGGAGACGATCGTCAGCATAATGGCGGAAAGCGTGCACCAGAAAGGCTTCGCCAAGCGTTTCGGATACACGAATGTAGACTGGGAGATCTTTCTCGAGAACTCCGTGGTGGGCACCATGCGGGTCGCCTTCCTATCCGTCAAGCGGGAAGAGACGTTCAGCATTCTCGCTGAGCATCTAGCCGGTAGCTCGCAGATTGATGCTGGTATCCTCCGCCGTCACGCTCAGTAGGTAGACGAGGCGGTTGTCATCCGACAGCGGTAGCACGAGACGCTTATAGCGCCGCCGCTGCGGCTCAGTGTCCGGCCAGCTCACATAGGCATCAACGTCCTGCAGCGCGGGCTGGCCGCTTTCGACGACCTTGGTGTAGCTGCTGACGCAATCGCCGATGTAGCTCTGGTCAGGATGGTCGTGGATCGGCGAGCCCATTGCCTTCACCATCCAGCTTTGAGCGCATTTCGGCAGCCCGCTGCCGTACCCTTGCAGCACGAAATTACGTTTGCCATGGACCTCGAACAGTGTGTAGCGATGCGCGACGGCCGCTCCCAACCCCGACACGACCGCAAGCTTGCGCCAATCTCCGCCGGAGTCCTGCCAGAGCTTCGTGGCGCGCCAAAGTGGTGAATTCTTCGGCAGCCGTGACAGGGGAATGAAGCGCGCGAGAACGCGATTTTCACGCAATCCCGGTGACGGACTGGATGCAAGAATGGCGACCAGCGAAGCGTACGAGTGCGAGGCCGCTGCCCCCATGATCTGCGGATGCCAGGTGCCGTTCGCATAAGAGTTCACCAGAACCCGTTCGATTCTTTCGCTTGAAAGCCAGTCGACAGCTTTTGTCAGGGCGGATGGCGCGACCGTTTCGGGGCGAAGCCACACGGTGGCGGATTGCCCCCGCCGATCGATCCGGACGAAATCCCATATTCTTCACGACGTAATCAGGAAAGTTTCGGACTCCGAAGCCGTCGATCTCAAATCTCAATTGGCTCGAATCACTGCTCCATAGGTTTCCGTCATCGTCAACAAGAATAGACGGGTTTGTCATTTCTGCCCGCAGAATGTACCTGCGCCCCCAGCAGCTCGTGTACAGTCTAGTTGGTTTGGAGCATAGCGGCGCCGTAATGGCACGCAAGATGTAAACCACTGAATGGGCGGCGAAATTTTGCCATCCTTAGTTTAAGGTGAGCGAGGAATTGCGCGACCTGAGGAAATGCGAGCAGTTCTCGTAAAGGATCATTAAGGAGTCACTGCTCGGGCGTGCATCCGATTGCGAGCGATCTGGATATAGCAACCGCTGACCAGTTAGGGTCAACTTGGGGGGCGGCAAAGTTTGGAAACCAGTCGCCGATTTGGCGCGCATGTAATTGCCGTGCCAAGCCAATTCGACGGACTGACGCAACAGTTAAGATTGTGTTTCGTGCAGGCCCAAAGGCGCCGTCGATGCCGCCTGGTCGCTGGTTTAGCAGGTGGCGGCCTAACCCGCTGGATCGCCTGGATCCGCCGACCCAATTGCAGACAGGTATCGCCTGACCGACCTCTCGACCGCCTGCTTCGCGCCCGTGCGGATCACGCTGTCGAAGAAGTTGCCAAACATCATGTCGAACTCGAATGGCGCAAGCGCTTCGGCAATCGCGTTCACCTCCCGTGCGCCAAGCGGGATCAGGTTCGGATAGCTGCGCATGAAGGACACGTGTTTTCGATCGGCGACCACATAGGCAGTGTCCGAAGCGCACAGAACCCCACGTCCGCCAGCGCCTCTTGCCCAGTGCAGCATGCTGGAACCGGCGAAATGCCCGCCGGCTCTGATCAAGGTCACGTCGGGAAGCAACTCCAATGTCTCGCCCTCCCACAGCGCCAGCTCACCATCCGAGCGCATGATCCATTCGCGGTCATCCGCATGGACATGGACGGGAACGCTGAAGGCGCGGCTCCAGTCGGTCATGCTCGTGTAGAAGTGCGGATGTGAAATGGCCATCGCTTGGATGCCACCCAGCGCCTTGAGAAGCGTCACCGTGGCGGCATCGAGCATCGAAATGCAATCCCACAGAACGTTGCCGTGGCCGGTCCGCAGGAGAAGCGCCCGTTGCCCGATGGCGAAACGCGGTTGCGTTCCGATGCCGAGAATATCCGGCTCGTACTCGAGCCAGCCGTTCACATGGCTGAGAGCGAGCTTTTCTTGCGTAGTCCAGGATTGTCCGGTTTGCGGGATGAACTGTCTTTCGTCCTCGCAGATCGGGCAGCTTGCCGGCGGAGTATGCGATGGTGGATATTGCGTACCGCAAGCAGTGCAGATGAAAGCGTCCATCGAAGGCTCCTCCATCACAGCTGGCGCTCACTGCCATTCTTAACGCTGCGCGATGGCAATTGCACCCACTAGGGCCGCATGGATCGGGCCTTCTGAATGACTTCCTGGGCAGTCGGCGGGTTTGCTGGGTGCCAGCTCAGACACATCGGCGTGCGAACTTTCACCGGCCGGTTGAAGCTGTCCGTCGAAAAGTAGAACTCACCCCTGGTCAATCGACCGATGTCATCCGCCGCTCCACCCTTAGCCGACATCAGCTCCTGCGTCGCCTGAATCGTCGCAGGAGAGCTCATCCGCCCGTAGACATGGGTCGTACAGTTCGAAACTATTGCATTATCTATGCCCTTGGGAACTTGTGTCGCGAAAATCATTCCAAGGCCGTATTTGCGCGCCTGCGCGACAAGCGACAGGGTGCTGCCCTTGCATGGGGTGACTTTCTGCGAAGGCGCGAAATTCTGCGCCTCGTCGAGCACGTAAAGACGGCCGGACGGGCTGGGATTCTGCTTGATCCAGGTGAACAGCGCCATCTGCAGCTGGTTGACGAACGTTTGCCGGGCCTCGTCGCTCGCTAGCCCCGCAAGGTTGATGACGGAAACACGCGTCTTGCCGTTGCTGCCGTAAAACAGGCGTTGCGGATCGAGGCAGGGGCCGATCGACTGCAGCAACGGATTTGTCGCGACGACGGCGAGGATCTGGTCCGCAATTTGGTTTGCAAGCCTCGGCGCGTCACTGATCTTGCTGACGTCCTCCGGAAGGTCCGAGAGTAGTTCGACGAGGTCGTCGAGTGAGCCGCCGCCGCGGTATGCGAAGGCCCTGAGCGCGTCAGCCAGAATACCTCGTTTGAGAGAGGCTTTCTGGCCCGTCCCTCCGAGATAAGGCGAAAGTGTCGCCCGCGCCATCTCGATTGCCTCGAACCGCTCTTGCTCGGTTTGCTCGTCCCGGCTGTCTCCGATTGCAGCAAAGTCGGGGAGCAGATTGAGCGAAATCGGATTTCCAGTACTTACGCCCGGCGTCCAAACGACCACATTGGCGCGCTCGCTGTAAGCTGCTGCTTTGGCGACGTCATCGTCGCCGAAACCTTCCGGCGGCGTTGGCCAGCGATCCCCGAGGCGCACCAAATCGTTGTTTATGTCGAGCACAATAGAGGGTATGCCGAGAAGTGCGGCCTCTTCGACGATCCGGCGCAGCAGCACGGTCTTACCGGAGCCCGAACCGGCGAATATTGCAATGTGTCGCGGCAGCAGATCGGCGTCGAGGCTGACGGGATCGCCAAGTGTGCCACGCTCGAATCGGCGGCCGATGAAAATCGCCCGTGAGTTGCTCTCCATTTTAGGGCCGCTCGACGCATTCCCGGCTCCCGCGGCGGTTTCGAAGTCATGCGGGCGCGTTGCAGGTCGCGCGCCATCGGGCGAGGCTGTCAGAAAGGGCGGGGGACATAGGCCAGCCGTCCGGAAAAGTGCCGTGTCAAACAACGGCTTGCGAGCCCGTAGCCACCCGTCAAATCCGGCAAGATCTTGTTTCGCCATCTTTTGAAGGGCAATGAAGGCGCGCAGGTCCTCACTCGTCGG
>DASVDU010000266.1:0-95190 GCA_036380915.1 Hyphomicrobiaceae bacterium
GCCGGCGGAGCTCCTTGATCGCGACGCGGCGGCGCGGCTGCTCGGGTCCGATTTCTGGTACGGCGGCATGTTCAATCCGACCGGCGGGCACATCAACCCGCTGGCGCTGGCCAGGGGGCTGGCCGAGGCCTGCGTTCGGCAAGGTGTCGTTCTGCACGAGGCATCTCCCGTCACGGGCTACACGCGCGAAGGCGATGGCTGGCGCGTGCGCACGGCACAGGGCTCGGTGCATGCGCGTGCCGTCGTGCTCGCGACGAATGCCTATACGGATGCGATCGAAAACCGATTGGAGCCGCGCATTTCGCGAACGGTCGTCCCGGTGCTGTCCTGGCAAATGGCGACCGAGCCGATCGGGGACAATCTGCGGGCGACCATCGTTCCGGGTCGACAGGCCGTTTCCGACACACGGGCGGATCTCCGCTTCTTCCGGTATGATGCCCGCAATCGGCTGATTACAGGCGGCACCGTGCTCGGGTCGCATAATGTCGAGGCGCGCGTCGTCGCGCGGACGACCGAGAATATCACCCAGGCATTTCCGCAGTTGGCGGGTGTTCGCTTCACGCATGTTTGGAGCGGATGGATCGGCATCACGGAGGACCGTTTCCCGCATTTCCACCGTCTCGGGCCGGATCTTTGGAGCTGGACCGGCTGCAACGGCCGCGGCGTGGCGCTTTCGGTGGCGCTCGGGCGCGAGCTGGCATCGGCTGTCGACGGCGTTCCCGCCAAAGAGCTTGCGATCCCGCTGACCGAACCGGAGCCCATTCCCTTCCACCCGATCGCGAGGCGGATCGCGCCATTGATTCTCGCCTGGTACAAACGCCGCGATCTCGCTGAATTGAAGCTCGATTGAGCAACGAAAGGATCAAGCCATGCAGGAGATGCCTATTCTGCAACGCCGCCGTATCGAGGCGATGATTTTGAAACACGTCTACGAGGTGATCCGTGAGCGCTCTGGTGAACAGGAAGCGCGAGAGGTCATCGGCAAGGCTGTGAGCAATGCGGCCGTCGAGCACGGCAAGGGATTGGCGGAGTCGCTCGGCCGCACGCCGGACTTCGAGGACATGCTGGCCATCATGCCGCTGTGGACCAAGGACGATGCGCTCGAAATCGAGATTCTCGAGGCGAGCAAGGATAAGCTCGACTTCAACGTGAAGCGCTGCCGCTATTCGGAAATGTACAAGGAAATGGGCCTCGGCCACATCGGCGACCTGCTGTCCTGCAACCGCGATGGGGATTTCTGCATCGGCTATAATCCCAATATGGAGCTCACGCGCACGCAGACCATCATGAAAGGGGCGAGCCACTGCGATTTCCGTTATCGGATGAAATCGAAAACGGAGCAGGGGCAGTAAGGCGATGGCCGTCGAGAACTGGGTGTCGCGTCAGCTTGATGAGCTGACGGAGTTTCGCCGCGATCTGCATCGCAATCCTGAGCTGCTGTACGACGTGGAGCGTACGGCTTCGAAAGTGGCCGACGCATTGCGCGCAGCCGGTGTCGACGAGGTGGTCACCGGCATGGGCCGTACCGGCGTCGTGGGCGTCATCCGCGGCAACACCGATACGCGCGGCAGGATGATCGGCCTTCGCGCAGACATGGACGCGTTGCCCATCACCGAGCAGACGGGTGCGCCATGGACTTCGACGAAGCCGGGTGTGATGCACGCGTGCGGGCACGACGGGCACACGACGATGCTCCTCGGAGCCGCGCGCCAGCTCGCCGAAAGCCGCGCATTCGACGGCACGGTGATTGTCATCTTCCAGCCAGCAGAGGAGGGCGGCGCCGGCGCGAAGGCCATGATAGATGACGGCCTCTTCGAGCGTTTTCCGGTTCAGGAAATCTATGGGCTCCACAACCTGCCGAATTTGCCCCTCGGCCAGTTTGCCATCACGCCGGGTGCAACAATGGCCTCGGTCGATGAGATTCGGATCAGCGTCGAGGGCATTGGCGGGCACGCCGCTTTCCCGCACCAGACCGTCGATCCGATTACGGTAACAGCGGCGCTCATTCAGGCGGTGCAGACGATCGTCTCGCGCAACGTCGATCCATTGAAGTCGGCAGTCGTCTCGATCACCACGATCAACGGCGGCGATGCCTTCAACGTCATTCCGCCGGTGATCACGCTTACCGGAACCGTGCGTACGCTGGACGAGGGCATTCGCGATCTGGTCGAGAAGCGGTTGCGGAAAGCGGTGGCAGGCATCGCGGATGCCTTCGACGCCAAGGCAGAGCTTAAGTATGTCCGCAGCTATCCGGTAACCGTCAATAACGCTGCAAAACTCGAAAACGCGGTCCGGGCGGCTGCCGAGGTGGTCGGTGCGGCCAACGTGAAAACCGACCTTCCGCCAACCATGGGAGGCGAAGATTTCGCCTTCATGCTGGAGGCCGTTCCCGGCGCATTCATTTTTGCCGGCAATGGTCCCTCGGCCAACCTGCATCACCCGCAATACGACTTCAACGACGAGCTGATCCCGTTCGGCTGCTCGTACTGGACGACGCTCGTCCGGCAGCTGCTGGGGTGAAGTGAGCGATTCCTAGTGGAAACGCAGCCAGTAGCGCCTCCTTCACCTCTCCCATGGGGAGAGGTCGGCCCGCAGGGCCGGGTGAGGGGTTATAACAATTGCCACCGGCGGAACCCCCTCACCCCGACCCTCTCCCCGCCGGGGAGAGGGAGATGAGGCGCAGCTCGTCATCTATATCGGAATAAAACTGAAAAAAGGCCTGCCAAAGCTGTGCCTTTTTTCGTTACTTCAATTCGTGAACGCCTGAATACCCGTAATCGCACGTCCAAGGATAAGGGCGTGAATGTCGTGCGTACCCTCGTAGGTGTTGACGACCTCGAGATTGACGAGGTGGCGGGCGACGCAGAACTCATCCGAAATGCCGTTGCCGCCGAGCATGTCGCGAGCCATGCGCGCGATATCGAGTGCCTTGCCGCAGGAATTGCGCTTGAGGATGGAGGTGACCTCGACAGGGGCAACGCCCTCGTCCTTCATCCGCCCGAGCCGTAGGCAGCCCTGCAAGCCGAGGCTGATCTCGGTGACCATATCGGCGAGCTTTTTCTGAATGAGCTGATTGGCAGCCAGCGGCCGGCCGAACTGCTTGCGGTCGAGTACGTACTGGCGCGCCGTCTCGAGGCAGGCCTCCGCCGCACCGAGTGCCCCCCAGGCAATGCCGTATCTTGCCGAATTTAGGCACGTGAACGGGCCCTTGAGGCCGGACACGTTGGGCAGGAGATTTTCCTCCGGCACGAACACGTCATCGAGGACGATCTCGCCGGTGATCGAGGCACGCAGCCCGACTTTGCCATGAATGGCTGGTGCACTGAGGCCCTTCCAGCCTTTCTCCAGGATGAAGCCGCGAATCACGCCATCCTCGGTCTTGGCCCAGACGACGAATACATCGGCGATGGGCGCATTGGTGATCCAGGTCTTGGCGCCCTTGAGCGAATAGCCGCCCTCGACCTTGCGGGCGCGGGTCTCCATCGAGCCCGGATCGGAGCCGTGGTTGGGCTCCGTCAGCCCGAAGCAGCCGATCCACTCACCCTTGGCGAGCTTCGGCAGGTATTTGCGCCGCTGCTCCTCGGAGCCGAACTCGTAGATGGGCAGCATGACGAGCGAGGACTGGACGCTCATCATCGAGCGATAGCCAGAGTCGACGCGCTCGATCTCACGCGCAATGAGACCGTAGCAGACGTAGCTGAGGCCGGCGCCGCCGTAGGTGTCGGGGATCGTCGCACCGAGGAGGCCCAGCTCGCCCATCTCGCGAAAGATCGACGGATCCGTCTTCTCGTGGCGGAAAGCCTCCTGAACCCGCGGCAGCAGCTTCTCCTGCGCGTAGGCGCGGGCCGTGTCGCGCACCATGCGCTCCTCCTCGGTGAGTTGCGCCTCGAGCAGGAGCGGATCGTCCCACTGGAAAACCGGCTTGGCGGCTGCGGCCTTCTTCTCGCCAGTCATGTCTTGCATCTCGATTAAGTCTCCGATCGGTGCGGCGCGTTTCCCGCGGCGTGACCGGCGCGGGGTTCGGGCGGAACATAGCGAAACCGCCACAGGCTGCCAGCCCCCATAAGGGACGCAGCACATCGCTAGTCGACGGCCGGGAGGGCCGTGTCGAGCGAGAATACCAGACACCAGTGCGGCTCGAACCGGGCTCCCATCGGCCAGATGTGGGCCTTGCAGTCCTCCAGCAGCACGGTCTGGTAGACGCTAATTGCTGCTCTGCCGCTTGCCCGGACGCGGCGGCAGCGATTTCAAGTACGCGGCCATTGCCGCCCGATCATCGGCCGACAGCTTGGACGTATTGGCAACCACGTCGGCCATCGAGGACCCGACGGAGTCGTAATCCGGGGTGAATCCGGATTCCAGCAGATAGGCTATGTCGCCGGCCGACCAGGACGCAAGCCCGTCCTCGTGCGGAGTGATGTTGGGCACCCAGCCCTTGCCGGTTGGATTCGGGCCGCCGGCAAAACGCCGCTCTGGGATGATGCCGCCCAAGGCGTCACGCTGGCTGTGGCACTCGGCGCAATGGCCAGGCCCTTCGACGAGATAGGCGCCGCGGTTCACGACGCTGTCCTGCGCCGGGTCCGGCTCGAACGACCTTCCGTCGAGATAGATGAGCTTCCAGAGCCCCACTGCCCGCCGCACGTTGAACGGAAACTGCAACTCGTGGGGAATGGAGGGCTTGGCCTCCGCCGGTAGTGTTTTGATGAAGGCGAAGAGATCGCGCACGTCGTCCAGCGTCATGCGCTGGTAGGACGTATACGGGAACGACGGATAAAGGTGCTCGCCGTCGCGACCGACACCGCGGAGCATGGCATTGACGAACGCGATTTCGCTCCAGCCGCCGATGCCGTGCTGCGGATCGGGCGAAATGTTGGGTGCGTGGAACGTCCCGAAAGCGGTCTTGAGCTCAAGTCCGCCACCGAGCCGGGTCTTGTCCTCCTGGCCGGGCGTGCTGTGGCAGGACGCGCAGCCCCCCGCGTGGAACATGACCTCGCCATTGGCGAGATCGGCTGTTCGTTGCGGAAGCGCAGATGGTGGCAGGGTTGACGGAATAGTGAGCAGGTAGAGCGCAGCGCCGCCGGCGATCAGCAGCAATGCCAGCAGCTTGATCAGGATACCGAGTGCGGAACGTCGCTTTCGGGCCATCGCCTCAGATCTCTCTCGAGTAGCGAGCCTTCCGGGCCAGCAAAATTGGCCCTGGTATGCATGGCGCCCGGGGATCGCTCAATTCCCGAGCGCCAAGCATACATATATGCGAGAATTGGGCGGTTAGTCGGGCCTGCGATACTGCTTGTGGCAGCCGCCGCAGTTGCTCATGACCTTTGGCCATTCGGCTTTGAACGACGCCTCGTCCTTGATGCTTGCTGCTGCGGCTTTGGCATCGGCCGCGAGCTTCTCGAAACGTGCAAGGAAATCGTCCTGCTTTTCCCAGATGATTGGAAGTGCGGCTGTCTCGCCGTTGTTGGAGCCCTTCGGCCAGAGCTTCTTCAGATCGGAAGCCTTCTCCTGGTAGACGGCAAGTGACTGGCGAATCTTGTCGAGATCGAATTTCGCTTCACCTTTGATGACGGCGCCTGGCTCTTTGGCTGCGCCCGCCATGGCCTTCATGGCCTGCTGGCGCTGTTTGATGACGTCTGTCTCGGCGTTCGCCGCCGTATAGATGGTCGCCCCGACAGCCAGAGCCACAGCGACCGAGAGAATGCGCATCATCAACGAACCTCCATTCAGAAGTGCCGGGCGGAGATTGCAGGGGGCCGCCCACAAGACGGCGAAGGCTGTCAGCGCTTGCCGCCTTAGTCAATTGAAGGGCGCATTCGAGGCTCTCACCTTACCGTGAGCAGTCCTATTCACTTGATCGGTGGCGCGGATTGGGTGCTGATGGGAAGGCTCACCAATTGCAGGGCACTTCTTTCACCACATGACACTCACCGCCAGCAACACCGGCCCGGACAGGGTGTTTCGTCTGCGGGACGGGCGCCGGATCAGCTATGCGGAGTTTGGCGCTCCCGACGGCCGCCCAGTCCTGGCGCTGCATGGCACGCCGGCGTCGCGGCTCATGTACGCGATTGCCGCCTCGAGCGCTGCGCGGCTGGGACTGCGGCTCATCGCGCCGGACCGATGGGGTTACGCCGGCACCGATCCGCATCCTGAGCCCTCGCTCTCCGCATGGGCGCAGGACGCGGCCGAGCTGGCTGACGGCCTCGGCCTTGATCGTTTTTCCATCATCGGCATATCGGGCGGATCACCTTACGCGGCGGGGACGGCAGCCGAGCTCGGCAGCCGGGTGATCGCCATGGCGCTGGCGGTACCCGTGGGGCCGCTCGTGTCGAATGGCTCCAAGAGGCGGCTTCCGCTGCTTCAGCGCCTCTCCTTCTTCTGGGTTGGTCAGCGTCCCTCACTGACGAAGTCGGTGTTCAAAGCCTATGGCCGGTTCCTCAACCGGTGGTCCCGGCGTGCCGTCTCTCTCGCCATGATAGGCCAGTCGCGCTTCGACCGTGAGCTGCTCCGCAAGCCGGCCATCAACGATTACTTTGGCGAGATCAGCCGCGAGGGACTGCGGGCGGGGGGCGCCGGGCCGGCGATAGATCTTCAGTTGTTCTCGAGTGAGTGGCACGTCCCGCTCGATAGAATTTCGGCAAAGACGCGGATCTGGATTGGCAAGGACGATAAGCTGGTCCCGCTCGCCGCGGCCCGCGAGCTTGCCCGCGCAATTCCGGGAGCGATCCTGACAGAGCTCGACGACAGGGGTCACTTCTGGATCGCAGAAGAGTACGGGCAGGTTCTCGACTGGCTCGCGGCGGCAGGCCGCGACGAAGGTGAGGTCAGGCAGTAGCCCTGTTGGACAGCGCGAACCACCACTCGCGGATGCCGCCGTGCGGCTTTGCCGCGGCGATGTCCCGTTGCTCAAGGCGCTGGGTTACGGGCTCTGCAGGGCGCCACGGTTGCGGATCGCTTTTGGGCGCCGGTGCGGGGACGAGCAGGTCTTCCGAGTTCGCCATGGCGTATCCGGCTGCCTCTGCAGCTCTTATGAGTTTGTCGATACCCATTGGAACCACGCCCCTGCTCACCGCTTGGACCAAGCAGATAACACCGCTTTAATATCAAAGTTCCATGACAGTTATGATGAGGCTCAAATAACGCACGTCAAGTTAATTCTTCAGTGGCCCTACCATCGGCTTAGTCTATTGCACTGCACTGGCAGGGATGCTGCAGTGCAGGCAGGCTTTCTTTAGGTTTTGAAGCTTTTGGCAGGCTGTACGGCCTTGGACCGGTAGCCGTGCGAACCCGGCGCCGAGCGGGGCGGGCGCCGCAAAGAGGGCACCGGCTGATCGATACGGCATGAGCTCAGAGCGCGCCATGCCGCGGGCCGCGATCCCGCAAACGGCCTTCCTCCCTTACGAATCCCCCCTTGCGCTCAGGATCAGGCGGCGCGAACATAACGATCCTGCCGCGCTCCTCTCGAGGCGCGGGGCGCGCGGTGCGCGTCCTGACGCCTACAGAGAGGAGGATCCCATGGGGCAAACCGCAGGCTCGCAAGGCCGCTCTGCCCGGTGCATCGCACTGGTCGGACCCTATCTCAGCGGCAAAACGACACTACTGGAAGCCATACTCGCCCGCAGCGGAGCGATTTCGCGACAAGGCCGCGTCACGGAAGGATCGACGGTCGGCGACAACACTCCCGAGGCGCGCGCTCATGGCATGAGCGTCGAGCTCAATGTCGCAGAGGTCGAGTACCTCGGCGACCAGTTCACGTTCATCGACTGCCCAGGCTCGATCGAATTCCAGCATGAAAGCTCCGCCGCGCTGACCGCCTGCGACGCAGCCGTGGTCGTCTGCGAGCCCGATCCCAAGCGCGTGCCGGCGCTGCAGCTCATCCTCAAGCAGCTCGAGGACCGCGCCATTCCCCACCTGCTGTTCCTCAACAAGATCGATACGTTCGACACGAGGGTCCGCGACATCATTCCACTGCTGCAACCCGCGAGCGCCACGCCGCTCGTGCTCCGGCAGATTCCCATTTGGGAGAACGGGATCGCGATCGGCTTCGTCGATCTCGCGCTCGAGCGCGCTTTCGTCTATCGCGAGCATGCGCCGTCCGAAATCGTCGAGATGCCGCAAGGCGTGCAGGAGCGCGAGCAGGAAGCCCGCTTCCACATGCTCGAGCAACTCGCGGACTATGACGACGAGCTGATGGAGCAGCTTTTGTCGGATATGCAGCCGCCGCGCGACAAGGTCTTCGACGACCTCGCCAAGGAGCTGCGGGAAGGGCGCATCTGCCCGGTGCTGCTCGGCTCGGCAGAGCGTGGAAACGGAATTTTCAGGCTGCTCAAAGCGCTGCGCCACGAATCGCCATTCGTCGAGCGGACGGCCGAGCGGCTCGGCTTCTCCGGCGCGCAGTCTGCGGCCTACGTGTTCAAGACCATCTACACGGCCCATGGCGGCAAGCTCTCGTTTGCGCGCGTGCTGGCCGGGGAAATTCCGGACGGGTCGACCGTGGTCGGTCCCGACGGCGAGGATCGCATCGCCGGCCTGTTCACTGTCATGGGCCAGGAGACCCGTAAGCGCCAGAATGCCGTGGCTGGGGAGACGGTCGCCCTCGGGCGTCTCGACCACATCAAGACCGGCGACACCATCAGCCTCGATAAGAACGGCGTCCAGCAGATCGAGACCCCTCAGGCGCCCCAGCCCGTCTATGGCATCGCGCTCGCGCTGAAGGATCGGAAGGACGAGGTCAAGCTCTCGACGGCCCTCGGCAAGCTGATCGAGGAGGACGGGTCGCTGTCGGTTGAGCAAAACCCCGATACGCACCAACTCGTCCTCCTCGGGCAGGGCGAGATGCACCTTCGGGTGGCACTCGAGCGTCTCAACCGAAAATATGGCGTGGCAGTCGACAGCCGACGGCGCCTCGTGCCCTATAAGGAGACGATTCGCAAGCCGACCACGGTGAGGGGGCGGCACAAGAAGCAGTCCGGCGGGCACGGACAGTTCGGCGACGTGGTGCTCGACATCAAGCCGTTGCCACGCGGGAGTGGCTTCCAATTCTCCGAGACCATCACGGGCGGCGTAGTGCCCCGACAGTTCATACCCTCCGTCGAGATCGGCGTGCAGGACTATCTGAAACAGGGGCCGCTCGGCTTCCCCGTAGTCGACATCGCGGTGACGCTGACGGATGGCAGCTATCATACGGTCGACTCCTCGGACATGGCCTTCCGCCAGGCTGGGCGCATTGCCATGGCAGAGGGCCTGCCCCAGTGCAGCCCGGTGCTGCTCGAGCCGATCATGGCGGTGGAGATTGCGATCCCCTCGGACGCGACGGCGAAGATCAACGCCCTGATTTCGCAGCGGCGCGGGCAGATCCTCGGGTTCGACAGCCGCGAGGGCTGGCCGGGCTGGGATGTGGTGCAGGCGCAGATCCCGGCGGCCGAGATGGACGATCTGATCGTAGAGCTGCGTTCGGCGACGGCCGGTGTCGGATCGTTCACCGCCCGGTTCGATCATCTGGCCGAACTGACCGGCCGGCTGGCCGAACAGGTGCTGGCGCAGCAGAAAGCGGCTGCCGAGTAAGGACGTGCGTGTAGGGCGAGGGCGCGGCCCTCTGCAGAGTCGCTGCGCCTTCTTGCAAACGTGGGCGCGAATGAGCATGGTTCACCCGTCATGCCGCGCCCTTCGACCGATCGACAGCTCCATTTGTCTGCCCCGGAGTTCCGCAGGCTCGCCCGCGAACGCCTCTATCCCACTCCAAGCGAAGCCATTTTCGACCCTCGTACCGGGCGGAGCTGGGCCCGGAGCGACTTCGACCTGAACCCGGAGCTCTTGGCAGACCTCGCTCTTATGAAGCCGCCCCGTCCGGCGGCCGTGCTGGTGCCCATCGTGGCCCGCGAGGAGCTGACGGTGCTACTGACCGTCCGCACGGACAACTTGCCGACTCACGCCGGCCAGATCGCGTTTCCTGGCGGTAAGGTCGAACCCGTGGATTCCGGACCGATCGCTACGGCCATCCGGGAGGCGCAGGAGGAAATCGGCCTCAGCGCCCGCTACGTCGAGCCGCTCGGGTATCTGGACAGCTATCGCTCGGGGAGCGGCTTCCACATCATGCCTGTCGTGGCTTTGGTCGAACCTTCGTTCTCGCTGAAGCCCGATCCTGCGGAGGTCGCCGATACGTTCGAAGTCCCGCTGTCCTTCCTGATGAATGTGGCCAACCACCAGCAGCATTCGCGCGAATGGCTCGGCCGCCAGCGCTACTTCTATGCAATTCCGTTCGGAGATCGCTATATCTGGGGCGCGACTGCCGGAATGATAAAGAACATGCACGAAAGGCTTTTCGGCGAATGATCCGTCTCATCATCGAGAACACGCTGCTGTTTCTGCTGCCGACGGCCATCTATGTCGCGTATGTGCTGCTGAGGCGTCGGATCGAGGGCGGGAACTCGAATGTCAATGTGCTCGACGATGCACCATTGATCTGGCTGGTGGCGGCGGGTGCTGCGCTGGTGATCGCGACCTTGATCATCTTTGGTTCGGTTTCCGGCGGGAAACCGGGGCAGACCTATCATCCCCCCGTTTACCGGGACGGCAGGATCGAGCCCGGCGAGATCAAGTGAGGGCTCGATGACGGCGGGAGGCATCGAGCTGCCGCGCCTCGACCAAGCCGAGTGGCTGACAAATCCGAAGACGCAGGCGGTCTTTCGTGCGATCGAAGCGGGCGGCTATCCCGCGCGGGCCGTCGGCGGCGTGGTGCGGAACGCGCTGCTCGGCGAGCCCGTAGGTGACGTCGATATCGCAACGCCGGCGCCCCCCGAGGAGGTGATGCGGCTCGCAGATGCCGCGGGCCTGAAGGCTGTGGCGACGGGTCTGCAGCACGGCACCGTGACGATCGTATCCGACCATACGCCTTACGAGGTGACGACGCTCCGGGAGGACGTGGAGACCTTCGGGCGTCACGCCCGGGTCGCTTTCACCGACGACTGGGCTGCGGATGCGCGTCGCCGGGACTTCACGATCAACGCGCTCTATTGCGACGCACGGGGCAACATCCACGATCCGCTGGGCGGCTTTCCCGATCTGCTTGCCCGGCGCGTCCGGTTCATCGGCGATCCCGCCGAGCGCATTCGGGAGGATTACCTGCGCATCCTGCGCTTCTTTCGGTTGACTGCCGTTTACGCGGCGGGGCCTCCAGATGAAGAAGGTCTGGCAGCGGCGGTGCGCGAGCGCCATGGGCTGACGCGACTTTCCAGCGAGCGAATCCACCAGGAGCTGGTGCGTCTGCTGGCAGCCCGGCGCGCATCGGAGCTCATCGGCGTGATGCGAGACTACGGTCTCTTGACCATCGTCCTGCCCGTTGCGCCTCGTCCCGAGCTAATGCGGCGGCTGATCGAGCTCGAGCAGGCGCTGGGGCGTGATGCGAGCGCGATGCTGCGGCTGGCGGCCCTCGGTGTCGAGGTCTTCGAGGACGCGGTCAGGTTGCGCGACCGGCTGCGGCTGTCGACTGCTGAGTTCGAGACCCTCGTTCGTGCCGCCGACGCACCGCGCAGGGGGCCCCATCCGGGCGACGATGTGCACCAGGCGAAGGTCAGTCTCTACCGCTTCGGCGCAAAAGCAATGCGCGAGCAACTGCTGATCAACTGGGCACGGTCCGCCGCACCGCCCGATGATCCGCAGTCACGCAGCCTCTATGGTCTGGCGGATGCCTGGCAGCCGCCGACGTTTCCGCTCAGTGGTGCCGATGTGCTCGCCGCCGGCGTTCCGCCCGGACCCAGGGTCGGCGAGATCCTTGGAGAGCTCGAGAACCGTTGGCTCGACAGCGATTTCAGATTGGATCGGGAGCAGCTTCGCGCGGAGCTCCTGCGGCTCGGGTCCGAGGGCGATTGAAGGAGCTCGAAAGCTCCGAAGGCCTTTTTTGAGTCAGCTCAAACGAAAAAGGCGGGCCATAGGACCCGCCGCGCGAACATTTCTGAAGAATTGCTCAATTGGCAGCTGGAGCCTTTGGCGGGTTCGCGGTGGCCACCTCGGTGGCTGCCTGAGCAGATTGACTGCTCGCCGGGGAAGCCGTCGTGACCGTGGCATCCGCAGCAGGGGCCGTAGCCGTCTGCATGTGGTTATGCGCCGGGCAAGCCATCAGGCTTGGGCCGAATGCGATGGCGAGAATGGCAGCAAGAACCAGAGTCTTCAGTGGAAACATCGAACGTCCTCCTCTGATCACCTCTCGCTGAGCGGGTATCCTCGATAGGTCTGCACCGACTTTGGACCAATTCGCTGTCCGCTGGCGATCACAGTTTGGTGTCGGTCGGATTATTGCAGGGGAAAACCTGAACTCCAGGTGAACGGCCTGCCTGATCTGGCCCGCAAGATGAGAAGCGCCCCGGTCCAGCAGGGACCGGGGCGCCACATTCTCGAGATGCCTGCGGTGCGGGATCAGAAGTCCATGCCGCCCATGCCGGCGCCCGCCGGCGTAGCCGGCGCCGATTCCTTTTTCGGCCGCTCGGCGACCATCGCTTCGGTGGTGATGAGCAGACCGGCGACCGAAGCCGCATCCTGCAACGCATGGCGTACGACCTTCGTCGGATCGATGACGCCCTGGCTCATGAGATCGCCGTACTCATTGGTCTGCGCGTTGTAGCCATAAGAGTACTTGTCGTTCTCGAGAATCTTGCCGACGATTACGGCACCGTCCTCGCCGGCATTCTCGAAGATTTGCCGGGCTGGAGCGGCCAAAGCCTTGCGCACGATATTGATGCCGAACTTCTGGTCCTCGTTTTCGGCATTGAGCTCATCGAGGATCTTCGCGGCGCGCAGGAGAGCCACGCCGCCGCCCGGAACGATGCCTTCCTCGACGGCAGCGCGCGTCGCGTTCAGTGCGTCATCGACGCGGTCCTTGCGCTCCTTCACCTCGACCTCGGTGGCGCCGCCGACCTTGATCACGGCCACGCCGCCGGCGAGCTTCGCTAGGCGTTCCTGCAGCTTCTCGCGATCGTAATCGGAGGTGGTTTCCTCGATTTGCACCTTGATCTGCTGGGTTCGCGCCCGGATGTCCTCCTTCTTGCCGGCGCCGTCGACAATGGTCGTGTTTTCCTTGTCAATGGTAACCCTCTTGGCGCGGCCCAGCATGTCGAGTGTGACGTTCTCGAGCTTGATGCCGAGATCCTCGGAGATGACGGTTCCGCCGGTCAGGATCGCGATGTCCTCGAGCATGGCCTTGCGGCGATCGCCGAAACCAGGGGCTTTGACGGCTGCGACCTTCAGTCCACCGCGCAACTTGTTGACGACGAGTGTCGCCAGAGCCTCTCCTTCGACATCCTCCGCGATGATGAGCAGCGGCCGGGAGGATTGCACCACAGCCTCGAGCATGGGCAGCATCGCCTGGAGCGAAGACAGTTTCTTCTCGTGAATGAGAATGTAGGGGTCTTCCAGCTCGACCGTCATTTTCTCGGGGTTGGTGATGAAATACGGCGAAATATAGCCGCGGTCGAACTGCATGCCCTCGACGACCTCGAGCTCCGTTTCGAGGCTCTTGGCCTCCTCGACGGTAATCACACCCTCGTTGCCGACCTTGCGCATCGCCTCGGCGATAATCTGTCCGATCTCGGCATCTCCGTTGGCGGAAATCGTGCCGACTTGCGCGATCTCCTCATTGGAGGTGATTTTCTTCGACTTCGAGCGGAGCTCGTCGACCACACGGTTCACGGCGAGATCGACACCGCGCTTCAGGTCCATGGGATTGGCGCCGGCCGCAACCGACTTGGCGCCCTCGCGTACGATCGCGTGCGCCAGCACCGTCGCCGTCGTGGTGCCGTCACCTGCCTGATCGGCGGTCTTCGAGGCAACCTCGCGCACCATCTGCGCGCCCATGTTCTCGAATTTGTCCTCGAGCTCGATCTCTTTGGCAACCGTAACACCGTCCTTGCTGATGCGCGGCGCACCGAAGGACTTCTCGATGACGACGTTGCGACCCTTGGGGCCAAGAGTGACTCTCACGGCATTCGCCAGGATATCCACCCCGCGCAGCAGACGCTCACGGGCTTCTTGCGCGAATTTCACTTCCTTTGCTGGCATGGAAGCGGCTCCTTGGTTAGGGGGACAGGACCATCAACTCGATATCGAAATCCACGCCTGGCGTTTGATCGCCGGGGGGGCAAAAGCTTTCTTGCCGAGAGGGCGAAAGCTCAGGCGGCAGCCCGGGCCGAACCCTCACCTTCGAGAATGCCGAGGACGTCGCTCTCCTTCATGATCAGCAGGTCCTCGCCATCGATCTTCACTTCGGTGCCGGACCACTTGCCGAACAAAACGCGATCGCCGACGCGAATGTCCAAGGGCACGATTTTCCCGCTTTCGTCCCGCTTACCGGGGCCAACGGCAAGGACTTCTCCCTGCATCGGCTTTTCCTTCGCGGTATCGGGGATGATGATGCCGCCCGCTGTTTTGTTTTCTTCTTCGATGCGGCGAACAAGAACACGGTCATGTAGAGGGCGAAACTTCATGTCTCCAACCTCATTTTGCCCGAGTTAGGTTGCGCTTGCTTGCCAAGGTCCCTGCCGGGAAACTGTGCCCAGAAGTAATGGGGGCTGTTAAAGCGTTCCCAGGGGTATATGTTGCGACACATTAGCACTGTCAAGGGGAGAGTGCTAGTCGACCCGAGGTGCAAGAGCGCCTTTAGCGAGCGGGCACGAGTAATCCGCTGTGATGAGGTTTGATATACTCGGCTGCGCCAGAGATAAACGCAGAACAGTTGCCTTCTATTGCCGGTTTGGCGGATATCGATCGGCAAAAAAGCTAAGGGCGCTCGTGCCTGACACAAGCGCCCTTGGCAGTTGAGGTATTTGCAGCTCTTCAGCGCACTGCAAAGTCTTCCAGCTTGGCACCTTTGTCGAGCTTCGCCGTCAGCCACCGCGGCTTACGGCCACGGCCCGTCCAAGTCTCCGAGCGGTTATCCGGATTGACGTACTTCGCAGCGACCTGCCGCCCCTTGGCAGCCGGTGCACGTCCGCCGAACAGCTCGCTCACCGAAAATCCAGCGTTCTGAACGATTGCTTCGATCTTCTGCTTTACCTCGGTGCGCTCGCGCTCGCGAGCGTTTGAAATCGCCTTCTCGAGCTTGGCCTCGAGATCAAGAAGCTCCTTCAGCGACATCTTATCGAGATTTACGCTGGCCATTCGCTTCGGTTCCTTTCGTCTTGCGGTCCTAGTCACGTTACCTCACATGTTGGGCAGTTGACTGGCCCCCCAACTTCGCATTGTGAAACCAGCCGTTTATAGGATCACGTCGGCTAAATAAAGAGAGATTCGGTCGCAGTTGACTAAAAAACATTCTCCCGCGAACAAGGAGAGGGAAATCCATTGCCGGTTAACACTTCGCTAAACCAATTGACTAAGCCAATCCACACCATGGCTATAAGGCAACGGAGCGATTGGGTGACTCATACGTCTGCCCTTTGGTTCTAGCGAAAATCTGTCGATACCTTCAGATCAGGTACTTGTCCATATTGCCGACCTTCCAACACGTCAACCGGTTCCCGGCCTTCGAAGGAATACCCGACCAGTGTCAAGCCGGCAGATGCAATCAACGGCTTTGGGAAGGCGCTGGGGATTGCTGACATAAGCGCAGGCGACAGCCCATAGGAGCAGGCGTTCAATATTCCCGCTGTTTGTGGGCTTCGGCAGCAGATATTGTGCCGCGACTGATCGCGAGTCGAGGACAAGAGGGGAACATGCTTCAGCGCTATTTCGACCTGGACGGGCACGGAACCAACGTACGCACCGAGATCGTGGCAGGCGTCACGACCTTCATGACGATGGCCTATATCATTTTCGTCAACCCGCAGATCCTCGCCGATGCCGGTATGGATCGCGGGGCGGTATTCGTGGCCACCTGCCTTGCGGCGGCATTGGCGTCCGCCTTCATGGGTCTCTATGCCAATTATCCCATAGCGCTTGCGCCCGGCATGGGGCTCAACGCCTATTTCACGTACGGCGTTGTTCTGGGCTTGGGGTATAGCTGGCAAACTGCCCTCGGCGCCGTATTCCTGTCCGGAATCCTGTTTCTGGTGGTCAGCCTCTCGCGTATACGCGAATGGGTGATCGACAGCATACCGCTTTCGCTGAAGCTCGCCATCGCCGCCGGTATCGGCATGTTCCTCGCCATTATCGGCCTCAAAAGTGCCGGCATCATTCAGGCGAGCCCGGCAACGCTCGTCACCCTGGGCGAGCTGAAAACCTTGCCGGTCGCGCTCGCGGCCGCAGGCTTTCTTCTTATGGTTGCGCTCGATGCCCGCCGTGTGCCCGGCGCCATCATCATCGGTATTCTGGCAGTGACTGCGGCAGGTATTGCGCTCGGTACCAATCAGTTTGGCGGGATCATTTCACTGCCTCCATCGATCGACCCGGTGTTCCTGAAACTCGACATCGTCGGAGCCCTCGAGGTCGGGTTTGTTGCCATCGTTTTCACATTCTTTTTTGTCGACGTGTTCGACAACACCGGTACGCTCGTCGGTCTCGCGCACAAGGCGGGCCTCGTCGGCCCGGATGGAAAGCTTCCTCGGGTGAGCAAGGCACTGACGGTCGACTCGACGGCCGCAATGGCCGGCGCCGTCCTCGGCACCTCGACTACCACCAGCTATATCGAAAGCGCGGCGGGCGTGAATGCTGGAGGGCGCACAGGACTCGTGGCAGTGACTGTTGCCGTGCTGTTCCTGGCGGCGCTGTTCTTCGCGCCGCTGGCCGGATCCATTCCGGCCTTCGCGACGGCGCCGGCGCTCGTTTATGTCGCTTGCATGATGATGTCCGCCGTAAAGGAGATTGATTTCTCCGATTCGACGGAGTACGCGCCGGCCGTTATCACGATCGCCGCGATGCCGTTGACCTTCTCGATCGCACACGGCATCGCTTTCGGGTTTATCGCATATGCCGGCATAAAGCTGCTGGCGGGTCGGCTCAGCGATGTCAGGCCGGCCGTGGCGATCCTGGCTGCTCTGTTCGTGGCGAAATTCGCATTCCTGTAAGTTGGCGCGCCGGCAGGGCGACGAGGGATGAAGGGTGAGACTTTCGCCCAACATCTCTCGCGGTTCGGGAAAGATCCACAAAGGAGCATGATCTGCGGAGGGAGCCCGGCTTCTCCAATTCTCTGACGAAATCGCGCAGAGGCGCGCCAGCTCCTCCGCGCTGATCCGGAGCTCCGAAGCGGAGCGCTCATTCCTGGAGCGCTTCGCCTTGGTCTTCAGTGATGCAGATACCGAAAAGCCGGTTCAAGGCGCGCGTTAGCGCCCTTCGCGCCACCAGGCCATCGCGATGAGGACGAGCAGGGCGGCCAGAGCAAGGAAACCGGTGAACATCGGCGTCAGCTTTACGCCGCGTGTCACGTAGGCCTCACGGTCCTTGAGGCCCATCCAGCCCGACCCTGCGAGCACGCGGGCCGAGGACAGCATGGTCACGCGGGGGACGTCGACGGACCCCGGGTCTCTGCTCGAGAACAGTCCCCCGCCTCGCGTCCAGAACACGCCGCCGCCGGTCGCTTCGGAGATGGGCCTCATCTTCTGGTCCGTCGCCGTCACCTCAGACATCTCGCGCGGGTCTGCGGCGCCGGCATGGGCGAGCGCCGTCAGCATTCCTGTCGGAGACTGCGTCTGCATCTTGTAAAGGCCCGGCTCGCGCACATCGATCGTGGCGCGCCAAAGCCCAGGTCCGGCCTCGTCCAGGGTGACCTCTGACGTCTCGCCGCTCGGTGCGAGCACGCTCACGGACGGAACGGTGGGCTCCATGGACCGGCGCTCGATCGTGAGCTTCAGCCCGCGAGCAGAGGCCGTCAGCCGTTCCTCCTCCAAATCCGGCTCTTTCATCAGCCAGTGCGACAGCCTCCGCAGCAGATCGGTATGAGGTCCGCCGCCTTCGAAACCGCGCGCCCACAACCACGCATGATCCGAGGTGAGGAGCGCAACACGACCCTTGCCCTTGCGGTCGAGCACGAGCAGCGGCTTGTCCTCGGCTCCCTTCATGATGATTCGGCCGCGCTCGGGGCGCACATCGACCTGGCGGAACCACCGCCCCCAAGTCGGATGCTCCCCATCTCCGCCGCCGGGCAGGCCGCGCGTGACCGGGTGCTTGATGCCGTCTTCGGTCAGCTTGGCCTGGAACGGCTGCTCCAGCACACGCCCCGTCGGCGTTGCGGGCAGCACCGGCGCAAGCGGTGTGCGCACCAGGCTCATCTGGCCGGCGTAGTCATCGCCTGCGGCCACCAGCAGTGCCCCGCCGTACGTTTCGACGTAGCGGGCGATGTTGTCGTAGTAGAGGAGCTGCAAGATCCCGCGATGCTGATAGCGATCGAAGATGATCAGGTCGAAATCGCGGATTTTCTGGCTGAACAGCTCCCGCGTCGGGAAGGCGATCAGCGACAGCTGGTTGATCGGCGTTCCGTCCTGCTTCTCTGGCGGGCGCAGGATGGTGAAATGGACGAGGTCGACGGCCGCGTCGGACTTGAGCAGGTTGCGCCACGTCCGTTCGCCGGCATGCGGCTCGCCGGAAACCAGCAGCACGCGCAGGTTTTCGCGCACACCCTCGGCGGAGATCACGATGCGATTGTTGGCCGGGGTCAGCTCACCCGGCGCCGCTTCGAGCTCGACTTCCAGGATATTCTGGCCGGCATGCGGGAATTGCATGGGGATGCGAACCCGCTGGTTGATCTCCGCTCGCCGGATCTCGTCGGCGCGGCCCTCGCGGCGCACCCTGAGCGTCACCGGCCCGCGCGAACTCTGGGCTTTTCCGGTCTCCCGTACGGCCAGCTCGACGTCGCGGGTCTGTCCGACGATGGCGTATTTGGGCGCGACCAGCACCTCGATGCGCCGATCGAACTCGTCGGGCTGGCCGGTCAGCAGCGTATGGACCGGAGCATCGAAGCCGAGTGCCGCGGCATCCTTCGGGACGTCATGCACCTGCCCGTCTGTCACCATGATGACGCCGGCAAGTCGATCCGGCGGCGTGTTGGCGAGCGCCTTGTTGAGCTCCTCGAACAGGTTTGTGCCCGAAGTCCTTTCCCCGTCGGGCCGCGCCGCCGTGATCCAGCGCACCTCTAGACCGGGGATCTGGCCGAGCTTTGCTTCGAGGTCCGCGCGTATCGCCTTGGCCTGCTCCGGCCGGCCTGCAAGGGTATTGCTCGTGCTCTCGTCCATTAGGACGAGGGCGATATTGCCCAGGTGTTCGCGCTCCTCCTGGCGAAGCGTGGGGTTCATAAGGGCCAGGACGAGCGCGGCCAGCGCCAGCGCGCGCAACAGGGTTCCCCGCGACCGGCGGAATGTGAGCAGGCCGACGAGGAGCAAGGCGACGATCGCGCCTGCGATAATGAAGGGCCACGGCAGTATGGGCGCGAAGTCGATGGACCAGTTCATCTAAATCTTTTCCGATGTAGACGGAACCATGCCAGCGCTCGCGCCCAATCTCCCTCTCCCCCAATGGGGAAAGAATTGGGTGAAGGCGTTCCGCCAGAGGCAACCGTCACAACCCTCACCCCGCGCCTTGCGCCGGATTTTCCCGGCGGGAGAGGTGGAGCAGGAGCGTCGAGCCGCCGCTTCGAGCTGATTTGCAGACTCATCCAGGACCTTGAACCTTATTGTCCGAGCCGCTCGAGCAGAGCGGGCACGTGCACCTGATCGGCCTTGTAGTTGCCGGTCAGAGCGTACATCACGATGTTGATTCCGGTGCGGTAGGCCATCTCGCGCTGGCTCTCGCCGCCAGGGACCGTCGGGTAGAGGGGCCGGCCCCGATCATCCATCGCCCATGCCGCCGCGAAGTCGTTGGAGGTCACCAGGATCGACGACACCCCGTCGGCCCGCCGAGCCTTGCGCCCTTCATCGAGGCTGTCGTTCATGCCGGCCTCGACCCAGAGCTGGCCGCCATCCCAGCGGCCCGGGAACGAGCGCAGAAGGTAGAAGGATTTCGTGAGCACGTGGTCTTCGGGCACCGGCTCGAGCCGCGGGATGTCCAGTCGCCCGAGCAGCCGCTGCAATGCTGTTCCGCCGTCGCTGCCACGCATGCTGAAGCCGAAAGGGACACCCTGGCCGAAGTCGCGGGTATCGAAGATGATCATTCCGCCCTGCTTCATGTAGGCGTCGATCTTGGCCAGCGTCTCCTCGGGCAGCGACCTGGCATTTTCGGGTACCGGCCAGTAGAGGATCGGGAAGAACGCGATCTCGTCGGTGGTGATGTTGACCCCGATGGGATCGCCGGGCTCGACGGCGGTACGCAACGAGAGGACCTTGCCCAAACCTGAAAGGCCGGCACGGCTGATTTCATCCGTCTCCGGATCACCTGTCAGCACGTAGCCGAAGGTTACCTTGCTCGTAGCTCGGAGCGCGAGGGCGTCGTTGTTTCGGGTCGGCGGCGATGGTGCGGCCGAACCGGACACCGGCTGCGCTTCCGCGCTGCCCGTTGCACCCTGGATCAGCAGTATTGCAAGAGCAATGGCTCCTGCTGCGCGTGCGGCCTGCCGCACCGGGCGCAAGGCCAGCCCGCCGAGCTGCAACAGAATGACTGCGATGATGTCCGCGAACAGCAGTCCGAGGGCGAGTGCGAGCAGCCAAGGCTTCATCGGCGTTGCGACCTGACCCTCATAGACGCGGTGCTGGGCGGACGCCGGCAATGGCGGCAGGGGCTTGAGCTGGGTGTCGGGATGAATCAGATTGAGCGCCCTCGGAGCACCCTGGGCACCATAGTAGCCGGGTGGATGCTCGGCGTCAGGCGTAACGCTGTCGAGCTCGGCGATGGAAATGGCCTGCGCCATCGGAGGAGGTGGTTTCAACACACCCCACCCGTCCAGAAGCTGCACCGGCGGGAGGACGCTCGCATCGTTCGCAGTCGTGCCCGCTGCACCCGTATCGGCAGCAGTCGCCTCTCCGCCGCCGCCCAGCCGACCGAGGGTGCTCACCCGGCGCAACATCTCCACGAACAAACCGGAGAGCGGCAGGTTGGACCAGTCGGAGTTGGCGGTCACATGGAAGAGGACGAGCTGGCCGTCACCCAGCGACCGTGCCGTCACCAGCGGCGTGCCGTCCGCCAACCGCGCCCAGACGTTGACGTCGGGACTAAGCTGGGTCGGGTCGGCCAGCACTTGGCGGTTGACCATGACATCCTTGGGAACGTCCAGCCCCGCGAAGATGCTGTCGTCTGAAAACGGGGCCAGCGGCTGTGGCGTCGACCAGGAGAGCGCCCCTCCCAGCGTGCGGCCGCCCGCGCGCAGCCCCACCGGAAGCAGATGGTCGCCACCGGCTTCGAGCCGTGGTCCGGCAAAGCGCACCAGCACGCCGCCTTTCTTCACCCAGTCTTCGAGATGCTTCGCGACCTCGCCCGTGAGTGTGCCGATATCGGCGAGCATCAGGATCGACGCATGGCGCTGCAGCACCGTTTCGACGCCCGACATCAAGTTGGCACCGCCTGGCTCGACGAGCTCGGAGAAGGGCGCGAGGGCGCGCTCGATGTAGTAGAGCGGCCCGAGGAGCGGCTGAGCCTGCTCGCTGCTCTCGCCCGAGAGAAGGCCTATCCGGTTCCACTGCGAGCGGGCATCGAGCAGGTGCACGGCCCCCGCTGAAGGCTCGCCCGCGATCTCGACCCGGGTGACCTGGTTGCGCAGCTCGAGCGGCAGCTCGAACGTCGCCTTGGCCGTTGTCTCGCCCGGCGCGAACCGGAAGGGTGCTTCGCCGAGCCGCTGCCCACGGGCGGAGAACGCATGCAGCACGCCCTCCCGGGCACCGCCGCCGGTCCGGACAACGGTGGCCTCGAGCCGGCCGCCCCTGCCGACATTCGTCGCGACGCCCATCGGCTCGTCGCCGACACTGGTTTCGATGACGCTGAGGCTGGCGGTTCCGAGCGCAGACAGCTTCTGCAGGAAGGCGCTCGTCGCCTCTCCGTGATCGATGCCGTCCGTCAGCCAAACGATGCTGACCTGATCCTGTCCGGCGAGTACCGGTTCCAGAGCTGACACGGCGGCCTGCCGGTCAGGGGCGAACGGCTGCGGCTTGAGCGCCGCAGCGGCCGTGCGCGCCACATTGGGCGCCTCGATGCGCGCCGTCGGCATCCGGCCGCTGAACGCGGTGGGCAGCACGACAACCGGACGGTTCTGGCTCTCTGCCTCGTCGATGAGCTGATCGATCATGCGGGTGCGCAATGGCCAGCGCGAGGCGGAAGCCCAGCCATTGTCCACGACGATGGCCACCGGCCCGCTGCCGGTGAGGCCCGCCTGTCGGTTCGGATTGAGGACCGGTTCGGCCAGCGCAAGGATGACCAGAGCCGCCGCGAGCATTCGGATCAACATCAGCCACCAGGGCGTCTGGGCCGGTGTCTTCTCGCGGTTCTCGAGGCCGACCAGGATACGCGTGGCGGGAAACGGGACCTGGCGCGGCCGCGGCGGCACCGTGCGCAGCAGCCAATAGATGATGGGTAGTGCCGCAAGCCCTGCCAGCAGCCACGGATTCAGGAATGCGAGCGCGCCCAGGCTCATCCGGCAACTCCCGCGCCTGCGGCGGCCGCCCAGCGGTAATCGTGGCCACTGTTCTGCAGGCGCATGATGAGGGTCAGCAGCGGCTCGGCCGCGGGCCGATCCGTGTGATGCACGAGGAACGACCAGCCGAGTCGCGCCGCGAGCGACTCGAGGGCCGCCCGATGGGCCCTCAACCTCGCCTGATACTCGGGCCGCAGCGCCTCGACGCGATCTGCGAGCCAGCGCTCGCTGCCTTCCATGCCGAGAAACTCGGTGCGGCCCTGATACGGCAGGGTCTCCTCGGCGGGATCCAGGACCTGAACCATGTGGCCGGTGACGCCGTCGCCGGCGATATGGGTCAGGCGTTCGGAGATGGTCTCGATGGGCTCGAGGAAATCACTGAACAGCAGCAGGCCCGAAAAACGGTTCAGCCGCTCCGCAGGCGGCAGGCTGGCCTCCAGGGCTTCAGAGCCGATGTTTTGGGCCAGAGCTTCCGCCAGCTTGGAAGTCGCCTTTCGGCTTGCGGTTGGCCGCGACAGTCCGAGGAGCGCCACGCGCTCGCCGCCTCGCACGAGCAGTTCGGCCGCGGCGAGCGTCAGAACGACCGCACGGTCCGCCTTCGCGTCTGCTGCAAGCTGGCTGCGGAAATACATCGACGGCGAAAGGTCCGGCCAGAGCCACAACGTGTGAGCCGCCTCCCATTCACGCTCACGCACGTAAAGATGGTCGGAGCTCGCGGAACGGCGCCAGTCGATCTGGGCCGCCGCATCGCCGGACTGGAACTGCCGGAACTGCCAGAAGGTTTCGCCCGGCCCCGGCCGCCGCCGGCCATGAATTCCATGCGCAACCGTACTCGCCACCCGGATCGCCTCCACCAGAAGGTCGGGGAGCCGGTCGGCAAGCGCGTGCGCTTCGCCTTCGAGCGCGAGCATCGGCGCGCCGCGACTTGAATTGGAAGACGATCTAGCCGCTGCGGGCTTGGCCACAACTTACTCCAGTACCGAGGCGAGGCGTGCGATTATGCCGCCGATCTCCTGGCCTTCGGTGCGCGCGACGAAGCTCAGCGCCATGCGGTGCTTCAGCACAGGCTCGGCGAGCGCGATGACATCGTCGACCGACGGGGCGAGCCGGCCCTGGAGCAGGGCTCTGGCGCGGACTGCGAGCATCAGGGCCTGGCTGGCGCGTGGGCCCGGGCCCCAGGCGATGAACCTGTTCGTGTCCTCGCTCGCATCAGGGCCGGGGCGGGCAGAGCGCACCAATCGAAGGATAGCTTCGACAACCTTGTCCGGCACGGGGATCTGCCGCACCAGGCGCTGCATCGCCATCAACTCCTGGCCCGTGAGGATCGGCTCGAGCCGCCGCTCCTCGGTGCCGGTCGTCGCGAACAGCATCCGGCGTTCGGCAACGAGATCGGGATAGTTGACGTCGATCTGCAACAGAAAGCGGTCGAGCTGTGCCTCGGGAAGGGGATAAGTGCCTTCCTGCTCCAGAGGATTCTGGGTTGCGAGCACGTGGAAGGGTTGGGGCACGTCATAGCGCTGGCCGGCGACGGTGACGTGGTGCTCCTGCATGGCCTGCAGCAGGGCAGACTGCGTCTTTGGGCTGGCGCGGTTGATTTCGTCAGCCATCAGCAGCTGAGTGAAGATCGGCCCGGCAATGAAACGGAAGCTGCGGCGTTCGCCGGGAATTTCCTCCAGCACCTCCGAGCCGATGATGTCGGAAGGCATCAGGTCGGGCGTGAACTGGATGCGCTTGGCTTCGAGGCCGAGCACCTTCCCCAGTGTCTCGACCAGCAGCGTCTTGGCGAGGCCCGGCACACCGATGAGCAGCCCGTGGCCGCCAGCGAGGATCGTGATCAGCGTCTGCTCGATCACTAGATCCTGGCCGAAGATCACCGAGGCGGTGGCTTTGTGCACGCGGGACATGCGCTCGCCGGCCGCTTCGATGCGGGCGACGATGTCGTCATCAGTGTGGGTGAGCGTCGTCATGGCCTCTACTATAGATTGGGTCTGGTATTGCACAAACTCTGCTGCGGCGAAATTGGTCACAATATGGAGCGGGCCAAACGAATATGAAGAGTTCCGAGTAACTTCTGCCGCTCGCAAGAAATTGATCGAGTACTGCACGAGGGAATGATGACGCAGCAGGCAAGCGAGGGCGCAAACGTGCGCATTCAGGGCCTGGATGAACTCATCAAGGCGGCTCAAGGAGACCGGCTTCCGCCTGTGCAGAAGTGGAACCCGCCCTACTGCGGGGACATTGGAATGCGGATCCGGGCCGACGGCACATGGCTTTATCAGAACAGCCCGATCGGGCGCAAACCCCTTGTGAAGCTCTTTTCCCGCATCTTGCGGCGGGACGCGGACGGTCGCACCTACCTCGTGACCCCGGTCGAGAAGGTCGACGTCACGGTCGACGATGCTCCGTTCCTGGCCGTCGAGATGCAGGTCGAGAACCGCGGCCGCGATCAGCAGCTCATTTTTCGCACCAACGTGGATGACATCGTGCGCTGCGGGCCGGAGCATCCGCTGCGTTTTGCCTGCGAGCCCGGCAGCAATGGACTGAAGCCATACTTGCTCGTGCGGGGACGGCTGGAGGCGCTGGTCACGCGCGCCCTCTATTACGATCTGGTCGAGCTGGCTGAGCCTGGGCCTGGGGCCGAAGGCGGGCTCGGCATCTGGAGCGGCGGCGCCTTCTTTGCACTGGAAGCGGAGGAAGAGAAGGATGCTGGTTTTTCGCCTTGATGGGCGCTAGTGCTGGAGCTCGTGGTGGTGCGCAACCATGGAGGCACCGGCTGGTACCATTCCATGGCGAAATCGATGAATGCCCGTACCTTGGCCGAGAGATGCATCCGGTATGGATAGACGAGGTGCACGCCGAACGGGTAGTCCGGCTTGTCCTCGAACAGCTCGACGAGCTCGCCGCGGGCAATGGCGCGCGCAACCACGAATTCCGGGCAGATGCCGATGCCTAAGCCTGCGATCAAGGCCTGCCTGACGGCGGCCGCGCTGTTCACGCTGAGCAAGGGGGAGATCTTTATTTCGATCCGCTGGCCATTATGCACGAAGCGCCAGTTTTCTCCTCCCGGCAAATTCGTATCCAGGATGCAGGCGTGGTTTGCGAGCTCCTCGATTGAGGCTGGCCAGCCGTACGCATCGAGGTAGGCCGGCGAGGCACAGATCACGAAAGGAAGCTCGCAGAGGCGGCGACTGATCAACGACGAGTCGATCTGCTTTGCAATGCGAAAACCGATTTCGAATCCCTCGCGGATGAGATCGACGTGGCGATCCGTCAGCAGAACGTCGAATTCGACCTGCGGGTGCACACGGCGAAACGCACTCGTCATTTCCACGAGCTCGAGTTCGCCAAAGAACTGGGGCGCCGTGAGTCTCAACAGCCCGCGTGGATTGCCGCCGCCGGTGCGCACGGCTTCCGTCAGCGCATCGAGCTCCGCCAGAGTTTCCTGCACCCGTTCACAGTAGGCCTTGCCGATTTCCGTGACAGCGACCCTGCGCGTGGTACGGTTGAGCAGAATGGCGCCGAGCCGCCGCTCGAGCTCTGCGATGTGCTTCGAGACAAGTGCCTTGGACTTCCCGAGCTGCTGACCAGCCGCCGTGAAGCTCCCCGCCTCCACGACGGCGAGGAATGTGCGGATGAGGTCCAGGCTGTCCAAGGCTGCTCCGCTCCCAGACGATTTGGCTCATTGAGAGCATTATCGCTCGAGAGGTTGGAGTCAAATTAGCCGAAAGCCTAAACTTGAGTCATTTTCTGTTATTCGAGCGAGGCTCGCGGCGACATTCGGCGCCCGTGGCCTCAGTGTAGTCGAAATTCGCCTTCGACGAAGCGCACCTCACTCGGGTGGATCAGCCGCTTGTGCGCGATGCGAACCCGATAGAGCTTCCCATCCAGATTTTTCGACCAGAAAGCCAGAAACTTGGCGAGTTTCGGAAATTCAGGATGCAAGTCGTAGTCCTGCCAGATGAAGCTCTGCAGGAGCGAAGGATGATCCGGCATGCGATAAAGGATCTCTGCCGTGGTGAGACTGAAGCCTTTCAGTTGCGCGGCGAAGCTTGCGTCGACCATCGCAGAATGTCCTTATTTGCGTCTCCACAACTGCTAATAACGTATAGCTGTTTGACCGGGTGGCAAGGGGGATTTTCACGAAAAAACAACGTGTTAGCAGCAATTGCTTTTTGCTGCTAACAGCTTCGCCGAATGCGCCTCACCCGGCGCGGCCGCCGAAATCCCGTAAGCCGAGCGTCAGTACAGAACTCGAATTCCGACCAGTCGCCCTGCCGCACCGCGTGGCCTCACTCTCACCAAAGTTGCCCATGTGTTTTCTCACAAAAGGATGAGAAACAGGTCTCCCCGGAGTTGACGTGCGATGATGAATCCTGAAGCGGTGCGCGAGCGCATCCTCGCACATGCGGTCACAGCGGCCAGTGCACATGGGCTGAAATCGCTGTCGATCGGCGAGATGGCACGCGACTTTGCGCTCCCGAAAAGCCGCCTCTTCACCCTCTTTCCGTCGAACGAGGCCCTCCAGATCGCCGCTCTCGAGCACGCCGCCGCAGCGTTCGCGAAAGATGTGGTCGAGGCGGCGCCGGAGAGCCTTCCGGCGAAGGAACGTGTCACGACACTTTTCGAGCGTTGGCTGGATTGGTCGCGTTCGCGCCGCCTCACCCGCGGCTGCCCCTTCGTCCACGCCAGCGCCGAAGGCGAGAACCTCCCAGAATCCGTGAACGCCAAGCTGATGGAGATTCTCCAGCATTGGTCAGGCGTTCTGCGCAAAGCCATAGATGACGCCAAGGCGCAGGGCGTCGTGCGCGGCGATGTGGATACCGACCAGTTCGTGTTCGAGCTCTACG
Organism: Hyphomicrobiaceae bacterium; assembly: GCA_036380915.1. Lineage (GTDB taxonomy): Bacteria > Pseudomonadota > Alphaproteobacteria > Rhizobiales > Hyphomicrobiaceae > ZC4RG25. The sequence continues at coordinate 27,316 of DASVDU010000266.1, forward strand.
GGCTTTACCTGTCCCACCACTTCTGGCATTGGGCGATGAAGGATCCGGACGCCCGGGCGCGCACCATGCGGGCATTCGATCGCCTGCTGGGCAGCGCCCTTTGCCGCTGAGCCGATGAGGTTGGGCACTTGCTCTGGGGGCCACTTGCCTTTTGCGGCGGTCCGTCGCAGACTGCGCGCGTTCCGAGGGGGGCCGGCGGCAGCCGGCTGAGATGGCGCTGAAGCCGCGCCGCCACCCTTTGAACCTGATCCGGGTCATGCCGGCGAAGGGACGGACACTTGCGCAAACCCTCCTTCTCCGTCGCATTCCGGGATTTCGAGCGATGAGCGACTTGCGCGCGTCGTCAATGGAGCGACCTGCGCCCGATCCGGGAGTGAAGTGATGAACAAGATCACCCGCCAGAGCGAGCTGATGGTGCCGAAGGTCACCACCGGGCCGATCAACGCCAGCACGAAGGTCTACGATTCCCCCGAGGGCCATCCGGAGCTGCGCGTGCCCTTCCGCGAGATCGCGCTCACCGATCCGGACCAGCCGACGTTCCGTGTCTATGATTCCTCCGGCCCGTACACCGACGCGAGCGCGACGATCGACGTCGAGAAGGGTCTGCCGCGCATTCGCGAGGCTTGGATCCGCGAGCGCGGCAACGTCGAGCAGTACGACGGGCGCGAGGTTAGGCCGGAGGATAACGGCAATGTCACCGGCAAGGCGCTCGCCCGCGACTTCCCGAATAAGGCGAGGCCCTTCCGCGGCGTCGAGGGCAAGCCTCTGACGCAGCTAGAGTACGCCCGCGCCGGCATCATCACCAAGGAGATGATCTACGTCGCCCATCGTGAGAACCTGGGACGCAAGGCGGTGCTCGAGCGCGCCAAGTCGGCGCTGGCCGATGGCCAGAGTTTCGGCGCCTCCATTCCGGAGCACATTACCCCGGAGTTCGTACGCGACGAGATCGCCCGTGGCCGCGCCATCATTCCGGCGAACATCAATCACACCGAGCTCGAGCCGATGATCATCGGCCGGAACTTCCTGGTGAAAATCAACGCCAACATCGGCAACTCGGCGGTCACGTCCTCCGTCGAGGAGGAGGTCGAGAAGATGGTGTGGGCGATCCGCTGGGGCGCCGACACGGTGATGGACCTCTCCACCGGACGCAACATCCACAATACGCGCGAGTGGATCCTGCGCAATTCTCCCGTGCCGATCGGCACCGTGCCGATCTATCAGGCGCTGGAGAAGTGCGGTGGTGATCCGGTGAAGCTCACCTGGGAGCTTTATCGCGATACGCTAATCGAGCAGTGCGAGCAGGGCGTCGACTACTTCACCATCCACGCGGGCGTGCGCCTTGCTTATGTGCCGCTGACGGCCGACCGCGTTACCGGCATCGTCAGCAGGGGCGGCTCGATCATGGCCAAGTGGTGCCTCGCGCATCACAAGGAGAGCTTCCTCTACGAGCACTTCGAGGACATTTGCGACATCATGCGCAAGTATGATGTCTCATTCTCCTTGGGCGACGGCCTGCGTCCCGGCTCGATCGCGGATGCCAATGACCGGGCGCAATTCGCCGAGCTGGAGACCTTGGGTGAGCTGACCCAGATCGCCTGGCGCAAGGGCTGCCAGGTCATGATCGAGGGCCCTGGCCACGTCCCGATGCACAAGGTCAAGATCAACGTGGACAAGCAGCTCGAGACGTGCGGCGAGGCGCCGTTCTACACGCTCGGGCCGCTCGTGACCGACATCGCGCCAGGCTATGACCACATCACGAGCGCGATCGGCGCGGCGATGATCGGCTGGTTCGGCACGGCCATGCTCTGCTACGTGACGCCGAAGGAGCACCTGGGGCTGCCCAACCGCGACGACGTGAAGACGGGCGTCATCACTTACAAGATCGCCGCCCATGCCGCCGATCTTGCCAAGGGGCATCCCGCGGCACAGCTCCGCGACGATGCGCTGTCGAAGGCGCGTTTCGAGTTCCGCTGGCAGGATCAATTCAACCTGTCGCTCGATCCTGATACGGCGACCGCCTACCACGACGAGACGCTGCCCAAGGAGGCGCACAAGGTTGCCCACTTCTGCTCGATGTGCGGCCCGAAGTTCTGCTCCATGAAGATCACGCAGGACGTGCGCGACTACGCCGCCAAGCAGAATGCGCCGATCGACGTCGAAGCCGGCATGGCCGAAATGAGCGCCAAGTTCCGCCAGATGGGCGGCGAGGTGTACGTGGACGCCGAGAAGGCCAAGGAGGCGAACAGGGCGTTGGGGTAGCGCCGGCGCCGCAGCCTCTTTGCCTCGCATCCTGAACGCACTGCCGTGCACAATCAGTGCAGCGCGGCATGGAGCGATGATATTGCGGGTCGGCGCTCACCAAGGCAGCGCGCCGATCCGTTATCGCAAGATGTCTCGTCAGCCGGCGTCCGTCGTCTCAGCCGGCCGGTCGTCCTTCAGGCGCTGGGCCAGCGCCGCCTCGATGAACGGATCGAGGTCGCCGTCGAGGACGGCTTGCGGGTTGCCGCTCTCCACGCCTGTCCGCACGTCCTTCACGAGCTGATAGGGCTGCAGGACATACGAGCGGATCTGGTGGCCCCAGCCGATGTCCGTCTTGGCCGCGGCCTCGGCATTGGCCTTTTCCTCGCGCTTCTTCAGCTCGAGGTCGTAGAGGCGGGCGCGGAGCATGGCCCAGGCAATGGCCCGGTTCTTGATCTGCGAGCGTTCCTGCTGGCTTGCCACCACGATGCCGGTCGGCAGATGGGTGATGCGCACCGCCGAGTCGGTCGTGTTGACGTGCTGGCCGCCGGCGCCCGAGGCACGATACGTGTCGATCCGGCAGTCGCTCTCCTTGATATCGATGTCGATGTTGTCGTCGATGACCGGATAGACCCAGACCGAGGCGAAGCTCGTATGCCGCCGCGCGTTGGAGTCGAAAGGCGAAATGCGCACCAGCCGGTGCACGCCGGACTCGGTTTTCAGCCATCCGTAAGCGTTCTCGCCCTTGATCTCGAGAGTGGCTGACTTGAGCCCCGCCTCCTCGCCCGGGCTCGCTTCCACCATGGTCACCTTGAACCCGTGGTCCTCGGCCCAGCGGATATACATGCGCGTCAGCATCTCGGCCCAATCCTGGCTCTCCGTGCCGCCGGCGCCCGCATGGACTTCGAGGTAGGCATCGTTGCTGTCCGCCTCGCCCGAGAGCAGCGCCTCGATCTCACGCTTCTGGGCTTGTTCGCTGAGCTTCTTCAGCGCCGCCTCGCCTTCGGCGATCGTCGCTTCGTCGCCCTCGGCCTCGCCGAGCTCGATGAGCGTGATGGCGTCGTCCAGCTCCTGCTCGAGCTGCTTGTAAGACGAGATCTGGCGTTCCAGGGTCTGCCGCTCACGCATGATCTTCTGCGCGGCGCGCGCGTCATTCCATAGCGTCGGGTCTTCGGCCCGGGCGTTCAGCTCGGCTAGGCGTGCTTCGGCTGTATCCCAGTCAAAGATGCCTCCGTAGGAGGGCCAGTGACTGGCGAATTTGGTCAACGTGCTTCTGTGGCTCTGCCCGCATGGCAGCCTCCTCGGGTCGTGATGCGTTGTGATTGGATGGCCCTGATATAGGGGCGTTGCAGCCTCGTGTAAACGCGTCGGGGCCGGCAGAAAGGGCTGGCGCTCCGGCCCCCAAAGGGTTGAGGGCTACGACACCGGCCACCACCCGTGAGTGGGGGTGACTCAGTTTTGATCAACGCAAAAAATCTAGTAGACGTTGCCGAAACCGGAGCTCACGTTGCGTGGTGGTGGGGAAACGCCATCGCCATAGGAGCTCGTCTCATATCCCAAGAAGGAAGCGGGATCGTTCGGCTCCTCGCCGGGCTTGAATACTTCCCAGATGACGTCCTTCTCGCCCGGCGAGGCCCTGAGGCCGGTGTAGCGGTTGACCGGAACTGTACGAATGCCGGGCGGTGCGCGGAACGGCACTTTCTTGTCGTCGAGCGCCATCTTCATGAAATTGGCGAAGATCGGCGCAGCAACCTGACCGCCGGTCGCCGACTTGCCCATTGGTTTGGGCGTATCGTAACCGACGTAGACGCCGACGACGAGGTCGGGGGAGTAACCCACGAACCAAGCGTCCTTGGATTCGTTGGTCGTGCCCGTCTTGCCGGCGAGCGGAGTGCCGGGAAGAACGCGCTTCACATTCGTTGCCGTGCCGCGCTGGATCACGCCTTCGAGGATCGAGGTCATCTGGTAGGCGGTCTGAGGATCGAGAACCTGCTTGCGGTCGTCCGGGATCTCCGGCTCTTCCTGGCCCCGCCATGCATCGGCATCGCAGTCGGGGCATTCGCGCTGGTCGTGGCGCCAGATCGTGCGACCCCAACGGTCCTGGATGCGATCGATCAGCGTGGGTCTCACCTTCTTGCCGCCGTTGGCGAAGACGGAGTAGGCGGCCGCCATCCTGAGCAGGGTCGTCTCGCCGGCTCCCAATGACATCGCCAGCACCGGCAGCAGATCATCGTACGCGCCGAACCGCTTCGCATATTCGATGATGAGCGGCATTCCGAGCTCCTGGGCCAGGCGCGCCGTCATCTGGTTTCGCGACTTCTCGATGCCGATCCGCAATGTCGACGGACCGTAGGACATCTCCTTGTTGTAGTTCTGGGGGCGCCAGACCTCCTGACCCGGCCCCTGCTCGATCTCGATCGGAGCGTCGAGCACGATGCTGGTCGGCGTGTAGCCGTTGTCGAGGGCGGCGGCGTAGACCAACGGCTTGAACGCGGAGCCGGGCTGTCGCTTTGCCTGCATCGCCCGGTCGAACTGGCTGATCGAGAAGGAAAAGCCGCCTACGACCGCGAGCACGCGGCCCGTGTGGGGGTCCATCGCGACAATGCCGCCGCCGACCTCTGGGATCTGCATGAGGCTCCAGGCGCCGGTCGGCTCGTTCGGATCCTTCGGCGCGACGTAGATCACGTCGCCAACGGCCACCACGTCCGCCGGCTTCTTGGGCGCCGGGCCCTTGGGCTTGTCGGTCGCCCGGAATGGCCCCGCCCACTTCATTTCCTCGAACGCGATCTCGACCGCTTCCCTCTGCTCCGGGATCTTCCCATTCGGCTGACGGTCCGGCCTGAGCCCGACGATGATCTTGTCCCGCTCCACCTGGAGCACGACGCCGAGACGCCACGGCTGGATGTCGGAAGGCACGTCCATTTTGGCGAGCGTTGCGCCCCAATCAGCCGTCACGTCGATCTTGTCGACGGGGCCGCGCCAGCCCCGCTGGCGATCGAAGGCGACGAGGCCGTCCATCAACGCCTGGCGCGCATAGCCCTGCAGATCGGGGTCGAGCGTCGTGCGCACCGACAGGCCGCCACCATAGAGCTTGTCCTCGCCGTATTTGGCGAGAAGCGTGCGGCGGACCTCCTCGGCGAAGAACTCCGCGGCGAAGATGTGGGCGCCGAACGGGCGCAGGTTGACCTGCAACGGCTTGGCCTTGGCCGCCTCCATCTGCTCGTGCGTGATGTAGCCGTTCTCGGCCATTTGCTCCAACACCCAGTTCCGGCGGGCCGTCGCCTCCCGAGTGTTGCGGAACGGGTGGTAGTTGTTCGGTGCCTTGGGCAGCGCCGCGAGGTAAGCGGCCTCCTCGGGCGTGAGCTCATCCAGCTCCTTGTTGAAATAGTTGAGCGCGGCCGCAGCGACACCGTAGGAGCCGATTCCGAGATAAATCTCGTTTAGGTACAACTCGAGGATCTTGTCCTTTGAGAATGCTCGCTCGATCCGGATCGCGAGGATCGCCTCTTTGAGCTTACGCTCGTATTTCTGCTCGCTGGAGAGCAGGAAGTTCTTGGCCACCTGCTGCGTAATGGTCGACGCTCCCTCAGGGCGGCGGCCGGGATTCTGCAAATTTCTGATGAATGCACGGACGATGCCGAAGAAGTCGATTCCGCCGTGCTCATAGAAGCGCTTGTCCTCAGCCGAGAGGAAAGCGTGGATGACGAGCTTCGGGATGGTGTTGATCGGGACGAAGATCCGCCGCTGACGGGCATACTCGGCAATCAGCTGTCCGTCGTGCGCGTGAATGCGCGTCATCACCGGCGGCTCGTACTGGGCGAGGCTTTCGTAGCTCGGCAGATCGCGCGAGACAGACCACAGGAGATAGCCGGCGGCGGCCGATCCCGCGACAAAGGCCACCACGCCGGCGGCAAACACCCAGCCGAGCAGGCTCAACAGAACGCTCTTCCGGCGTTTCCTCTTCCGCTTCGGCGTAGCGGGCGGTGGCAGAATCGGTGCTCGCATCAGGCCTTCTAGCTTTCAGGATCGCTCGCGGTTCCTCACACAGCCAAGCGGCAACAAAACGGCATCGGAACAGAACGGTGTCCCGGGTCCGAAGTCCGCCAGAGCTCGTAGCCAGCGTCTGGAGCATGCTTCGGCAAACAAGGACGAGGCACGAGAAACTCGAGAGCTGCCAGCGTGATTCAGGTCGGCCCTCACACTATCACGTATTGCCGGATCTGTTCCGGAAAATGCGGGCTCAACGCACGATATTCTTCAGCGCGACCGGCGAGCGACAGTGAAAGGAGCAGTCCCTGCGCTATCCACTGACAAATTACGGCGCATGCACCATGCCCATAGCGCGCCGTGCGAAGAACGAATCGATTGCTGCAAGCATGGCGCCGGCGACTTTGTCCTGCCATGCCGGCGACGTCAGAAGCTTTCGATCCTCCGGATTGCTTACATAGCCGAGCTCGACCAGAACGGAGGGCGTTTCGGCCTGCTTCAGAACCTGGAAAGCGGCAGAGCGCTGAGGGTCGCGGGCGAGCACGATGTGCTTGCGCAGCTCGCCGGTCAGCAGGTTGCTGAAATCGGCGGAGAAGTTCTCCGTCTCCCGCCGGAGCAGGTCGATGAGGATGTCGCGGACCTCGTCCTCCTCCTGGTCCGCCGTCGATTCAAGCCCGGCAAGGAGATCGGCAGCGTTCTCCTTGTCCGCCAGTCTGCGGGCCTCCTCGTTGGAGGCGCGATCGGAAAGCGTGTAGATGCTGCCGCCCCTGACGTGGGGCGCCAGGCTTTCCTCCGCGACCGAGTCCGCGTGAATGGAGATGAAAAGATCGGCGCCGTGGCGCCGGGACGTGCGGACCCGTTGCTCCAGGGAAATGTACATGTCCCTGTTCCGCGTCATGACGACGGTGTAGCGGCCTGACCTGACGAGCAGATTGCGCAGGCGGCGCGCGACGGAAAGGACGATATCTTTCTCGGGCAGCCCGTCGGGGCCGATCGCACCGGGATCGACGCCGCCATGGCCGGCATCCACGACGACCACCGGCTTGCCTTTGCGCAGGGTCACGGCGGGCGGCGGTTCTTCGAATTTGCTCGGCCGCAATACGGGAGCAGCGTCGACGGCCGGGGTGTCCGGGGCAGGGCGAATCGCTTCCCGGGCGAGCTCGATCACGAGGCGCGCGGTCTGGCCAGATGTTTCAACCCGCGCCTTGCGCACGTGGACCGGCCCATCCGTGTCGATGACGACGCGCGACTGCCTGGGGCCGAACAGGCCATACCGGAAGGCTTTGATCAGGCCCTTTCCGTTTTGTCCCACCGTCGATGCGATTCGAAAATCAACTTCCGGCAGGTCCACGATGACGCGGTCCGGCTCCGTCATGGTCGAGACGCTGATCGCAACCTCGCGCGTCAGCTCGAGCTCCAGGCGCGTCAGCTTGTCGTTCGCCGTGAGGTGTGCCCGCGTCACGGCCGGCCTTCCCGCCGGCCCTTCCGAGTTGACCTCGATGGTCCATCCCGTCGCGCGTCCGGCTTGGGCGAGCACGCATGCGGCCCCGACCAAATTCAATCCGATCAAAGCCGCCATGGTGGCAGCGAGCACTCGCCCCCCGTTTCGCATGTGCTCCCGCGCGCCTCGCGTCGTTCACATTTGTTGTCGCAAAATTGCGCCGCTGGTTAACGGGTTATTGGCCAATGCAGCCCGGCACAAGGGGGCTTTGAGCAGCTCGCAGGCGTGCGTGACATCCACAACACTCTTGTCTCGGCGGGGGGGAGCACTTAAAACACAATTGCAACCGTGCCGGGGCTCGAACTTTGGGCGCGACCGGCGGCGGAGGACGAGGGAGCGAGCAGCGCATGCCGCGCCACGGAAGTTCCGCCAGGCTCAGCGTACACGGCCCAACCGGCGCGTCATGGGTGTGCAGTCGGCTTCGAGCGGCGGCTTCCTTTCCCTTGGCACCATCACGTCCGGGAATGGAGCGAGCGCGCGGTCTTGCAGGCGACCACCCGAGACTTTTCGCCCTGCTTCTGCTGCCCGGGAAAGGGGTGCGGCTGGCAGGGCATAAGCGGCGACTTTGCAAAGAGGCGCCACTCATCTTGCCCGGCGACGGGCTCAGCTCTTCATCGAGCTTCAGAAATGAGCTTGCGCGAAGAGCGGGTTCACCAAGCAACCGATGGAAAACACGTTCACAAAATCGCAGTGCAGTCAGGAGCTTTGCGTTTCCCCACTCCGGTCGGGGTTGGTCCTGCTGCGGCATTGCTCGAGCGTGACGCACGCGCCGCAGTCGCAGCGGGCGTGCCCTGGACCCCTTTCCAGATTTTATGATTCCCAGCAACTGAACACGCGCGCCCCAGGCCGGCGAACCCCTCGCCGCCATTCGGCAGCCACGATCGGTGTCACGCCCGGCCGGCGCGCCAAGGAACAAAACACATGTCAAGCAACAAGATGCTCATCGATGCCACGCATCCTGAAGAAACCAGGGTCGTGGTTCTCCGAGGAGGCCGTGTAGAGGAATTCGACTTCGAGTCCGCGGCTCGCAAGCTTCTCCGCGGCAACATTTTTCTCGCCAAGATCACCCGCGTCGAACCGTCGCTGCAAGCGGCGTTCGTGGACTACGGCGGAAATCGCCACGGCTTCCTCGCCTTCAACGAGATCCATCCCGACTACTACCAGATCCCCGTCGCGGACCGTCAGGCACTGATCGATGAGGAAGCGGCCGCCGAGGCCGAGGACGAGGCTGCCGCCGACAGGCAGGCCGAGGAACGATCACAGACCCATGGAGATCGGGAGGAAGACCACCCCGACGGCGAGGGGCCGGAGGAGGTCGGCGTAGACGTTACGGCGTTCCTGCCCCCTGAGCCCGAGGCACCTTCCGAGCCACAGGAAGCCGCTCCATCGGCCGAAACCGCAGGGCCTCCCGAAGAAGAGGCCGGGTCGCGCACGATTACGGAGGCTGTGCAGCCCGAGGAGCGTCTGACCGAGGCCGTACCGAGTGGAACGGCCGAGAACGGCCACGTCGCCGAGCATTCGGAATCCCGCGAGGACGATTCCGGCGCGCGTGCGGACGCATCCGGCGCGCACGAGCCTCGGTCGGATGAGAACGGCTCTGATGCCTCCGAAGAGGCTTTGAGCGATGCCCCGAAGCCGATCGGTCTCGTGGAGGAGGTCGGGGTCGAGGAAGTCGAGGAGAATGGGAACGGCAACGGCGGCGTCGAGCAGGTCGATAACGTCGTCGCAGAAGACGCGCTCGAAGAGCTTCCGTCGCGCCCGCGCCGCCGCCAGCGCAGCTACAAGATCCAGGAGGTGATCAAGCGCCGGCAGATCGTGCTGGTGCAGGTCGTCAAGGAGGAGCGCGGCAGCAAGGGCGCGGCTCTCACCACCTACCTCTCCCTCGCCGGCCGCTACACCGTCCTGATGCCGAACACCGCCCGCGGCGGCGGCATTAGCCGAAAGATCACCAACGTTCAGGACCGTAAGCGCCTCAAGGCCATCGCGGCCGAGCTCGACGTGCCGGAAGGAATGGGTCTCATCATCCGCACCGCTGGCGCGTCACGGACCAAGCAGGAGATCAAGCGTGATTTCGAGTATCTGCTGCGGCTGTGGGAAAGCGTGCGCGAGCTGACACTGCGCTCAACCGCCCCGGCGCTCGTCTACGAGGAAGGCGACCTCATCAAGCGCTCGATCCGCGACCTCTATACCAAGGACATCGACGAGATCATCGTCGCGGGCGAGGCGGCCTACAAGGAAGCCCGTGACTTCATGCGTATGCTGATGCCAAGCCACGTCAAGAACGTGGTGCTGTATCAGGACCCCGAGCCGCTGTTCAGCCGCTACCAGATCGAGCGGCAGCTCAATGCGATGTTCAGCCCCTACGTCCACCTGAAATCCGGGGGCTATCTGGTCATCAACCAGACGGAGGCGCTGGTCGCCATCGACGTCAACTCGGGCAAGGCGACGCGCGAGTTCTCCATCGAGGAAACGGCTCTCAATACGAACCTCGAGGCGGCCGACGAGATCGCCCGGCAGCTTAAGCTGCGCGACCTGGCGGGCCTGATCGTGATCGACTTCATCGACATGGAGGAGAAGCGCAACAACCGGGCGGTGGAGCGCCGTCTCAAGGAGGCGCTGCGCTTCGACCGGGCGCGAATCCAGGTCGGCCGGATCAGCCACTTCGGATTGCTTGAGATGTCGCGGCAGCGGCTCAGGACGGGCGTGCTCGAAGGCTCGACCTCGCAGTGCCCGCACTGCCAGGGCACGGGCATCATCCGCTCGACCGAGTCGGTTGCGCTTGCCGTGCTGCGCGCCATGGAGGACGCGCTGATGTCCGGCCCGCCGGCACCCATCGTCGCCAAGACGACGGCGAGCGTCGCGCTCTACATCCTCAACAACAAGCGCTCGTTCATCAACGAGATGGAGTCCCGCTACAAGGTCCCCATCTACGTGCAGGCGAGCGACAAGGCGCAGGGCGCGAACTTCTTCATCGAGAAGGCCGCGCGTTCTGCCGACGCTCAGCGCCAGCCGGAGCGCAGCGCCGTCAGCATGGACTGGGGATTCGAGGGCGAGGAGGAGCCAGAGCCCGCGGCTCGCGAGGAGGAGGTTTCGCATCACGAGGCCGAGGACGGCGAGGGGGCCCGCAGGTCCCGCCGGCGCCGCCGTCGGAGGGGCCGTCGCAGTGAACGCGGCGAGTCTTTGGGGGTGACAGCAGTCCCGGGCAACGGCGCGGACGAGGAAATCGCATATTCGTCCGAGGGTGCGGACACTGAAGATGACGTCGGCGCGGCCGAAGCCGCCGAAGACGAGGCTGGTGCTGAGGTTGGTGCCGCGGCGGTAGAAGAGGAGGGCGAGGCTCACGAGGATCGCCGGAACCGCCGTGGTCGCCGCCGTGGCCGCCGGGGCGGCCGCCGCGATCGTGGTGAAGGCTCCCGCCCTGGAGCGGAGGCAGCAGAAGCTGCCGGCGAGGTCGAACCGGACGAGGCAGAGAGGGAGGCCGCAGAACCCGAGCTCGGCCTGCCCGTAGCGGAGCCGGTTGCGGAACGGGCCCCGGCCGCAGCGGTTGCCGCGCAGCCCCTTGCGACGGAGTCCGCCGAGACGGTCGCCGAAGCGGCGCCGCAGCCGCCGGCGGCTGCTGCCGAGGCCGCCTCTGAGGAGCCTGCGCCCACGAGTCCGGTGGAGGAGCCGGAGGCTCAGCCCTTGGCTGCTGCAGCTGAGCCGGCGCCAGCCGAGGATCAGATCCCCGAGCTCCAGGCCGGCGAGGCCAGGCCGGGACGAAACGCCCGCACCGAACCGGTCGCCAGCGAGCCGGTGATCGAGCGGATCGTGGTCGGACCGGAAATCGGGACCGCGGAACAGCCGGCGCCTGCAGAGCCGGTGCGCCGCGGCTGGTGGCAGCGCCGCTTCGGCGCCACCACGGAATGAGGACCGTTCACTCGAACCGCCTGCCAGTTCTAATGACGAAACGGGGGAGCGCCGATCAGCGCTCCCCCGTTTCATCCTTGAATTGCTCTTGTCCGCGGAGCAGATTCAGCCTTTGCTCCGCATCGCCGCCATGAGGCTCGAGTCGTAGTAGTGCTCCGCGATCTGCCAGAAGTAGAGGACCTCGTTGCGGAATGCGTGGTGTGACTCGAGCGCCCGTTTGAACAGCTCGTTCTCGGCCGCGATCTCGGCGTAGAGCTCATTTGCAGCCTTCCAGCAGGCTTCCATCACCGGCTGCGGGAACGCACGCAGCTCAGCACCGGCGGCAATGAGCCGCTTCAAAGCCGGAGCGTTCACGAGGTCGTATTTCGCGATCATCCAGTTGTTGGCGGCTTCGGCGGCGTTGTTGACGATCGCCTGATACGTCTTCGGCAGCGATTGCCATTTCTCCATGTTGACGATCAGGTGCATCATGGCACCGCCCTCCCACCAACCGGGGTAGTAGTAGTATTTGGCCACCCGGTGGAAGGCGAGCTTCTCGTCATCATAGGGTCCGACGAACTCGGTGGCATCGATGGTACCGCGCTCGAGCGCAGGGTAGACATCGCCAGGCGCGATCTGCTGCGGAACCACGCCGAGCCTCGCGAGCACATGTCCGCCCATGCCGCCGATGCGGAACTTCAGGCCCTTGAGGTCCTCGACCGTGTTGATCTCCTTACGGAACCAGCCGCCCATCTGGGTGCCGGAGTTGCCCATCACGATGCCGTAGACATTGAACTTGCCGAGCGCCTCGTTGATGATCTCCCTACCGCCACCGAAGTGCCACCAGGAGTGCTGGTGACGCGCATTGAGGCCGAAGGGCAGGCCGGTGCCGAAAGCAAGCGTCGGCTCCTTGCCGATGTAGAAATAGACCGGCGTCTGAGCACATTCGACGGTCCCGACGGAGACCGCATCGAGCGCCTGTAGCCCGGGGATGATCTCACCAGCCGGAAACGTCTGGATCTGGAACTTGTTGTCGGTCGCCTCCGCCACGTACTTGGCGAACGTCTGTGCAGTGCCGTAAATGGTGTCGAGCGACCGTGGGAAGCTCGAAGTCAGGCGCCAGCGGATTTCAGGCGCACTCTGCGCGATCGCTGGACTCGCGAGCGCCGATGCTGCGGCCGATACTGCACCGGCCTTGAGGAAGGTTCTGCGTTTCATACTGGTACGTGCCCCACTAGAGACGGTCAGAAGTCCGATGCCTCTGATTGCAGTGGCGGACTCGCGCCCGCAGGCGCACAGAGAAAGACGCGCCAGCAGCCGTTCTTGATCAGCCACACGTCTTTGATGCGCGGATTGGCTGGCAGAGGTCAAGGTGCATGTGCCGCGAGAACCGACGAGCTGGTCAAGAAATGGACAGCTGGTGGCCCCTCAGCCTTTCCGCCGGAGAACGATGTCGAGCACGCGCTCCGGCGTCGGCTCCCGTTCGAGGCGGAAGAAGTCGCCATCGGTTTGGAGAGCTCGTTCGAGCTGCCGATGAAACTCGGATCGGTCCACCTCGATGGTCCCGAACTGCCTGAGGTGATCGGTCACGAACTGTGTGTCGAGCATGACGAAGCCGCCGAAAATCAGGCGGGCGGCCAGATAGACGAGGGCGATTTTCGACGCATCGCGCATCTCTGAGAACATGCTCTCGCCGAAGAAGGCGCCGCCGAGCGCCACGCCGTAGAGGCCGCCCACCAGCTGGCCCTGGTGCCAGGCCTCCACCGTATGGCAATGGCCCAACCGGTGCAGCTCGCGATAGAGTTTGCGGATACGGTCGTTGATCCAAGTCGTCCGGCGGCCGGGGCGCGAGGCGGCGCAACCGGCGATGACCCCGTCGAAGTCCGTGTCGATGCGGATCTCGTACGGCGCCTGCCGGATGGTGCGCTGCAGTCGCTTCGGTACCAAGACTCGGTCGAGCGGAAGGACGCCGCGGGCCTGCGGCTCGATCCAGTAAAGCTGCGGATCATCGGCGCTTTCGGCCATGGGGAAGATGCCGCACGTGTAGGCCTTCAGCAGGACCTGCGGAGTGATCTCGAGCAGCGGGCTTTCGCGAGCAGTCATCTGCCTTTCACGCCTGTTACAGAGGCTTGGCACCGGAATGGCGTCGAACGGTAATCGGCGAAATTATCCGCGGTTCCAACCGCCCTGGGTCTCGCTGAAAATATTGCGGAATATCTTAAGCGTGAGCAATGCCAATCCACCTTCCCTGTTCGCGGGCAGGATCCTGGCCTGGTGCCCGAAGATCAAGCCGCTCTCCCCCCGGGGCGATCTCACTCGGCATTGCCGAGGTACTTCTCGAGCCAGTGGATGTCGTAGAGCCCGTTGGCGATGTCCGCCTGCTTCACCAAGTCGACGAACAAGGGAATGGTCGTCTCGATGCCGTCGATGACGAACTCGGACAGGCAACGTTTCAGGCGCATCAGGCACTCGTTGCGGTTCTTGCCGTGCACGATGAGCTTGCCGATGAGGCTGTCGTAGTACGGCGGGATCCGATAGCCCTGATAGACGCCGCTGTCGACGCGCACGCCAAGTCCGCCGGGCGGGTGCCAGTAGGTGATCTTGCCGGGTGACGGGCGGAAGGTGCGCGGGTTCTCGGCGTTGATGCGGCATTCGATGGCGTGGCCCGAAAAGCTCACCTCCTCCTGGCGAAGGCTGAGCGGCAAGCCGGCGGCGATGCGGATCTGCTCGATGACCAGATCGACGCCGGTGATCATTTCGGTGACGGGGTGCTCGACCTGCAGGCGCGTGTTCATTTCGATGAAATAGAACTCGCCGTCCTGGTAGAGGAATTCGACCGTCCCAGCGCCGCGGTACTTCAGCTTTCGCATGGCGGCGGCGACTGTCTCGCCGATCTTCTGGCGGGCCTCGGCGTTGAGAGCCGGGGAAGGGGCCTCTTCCCAGATCTTCTGATGCCGCCGCTGGAGCGAGCAGTCGCGCTCGCCAAGATGAATGGCGTTGCCCTTGCCGTCGCCGAAGACCTGAATTTCGATGTGGCGCGGCTTGCTCAGGTACTTCTCGAGGTAGACGCTGTCGTCGCCGAAGGCCGCCTTGGCTTCAGAGCGGGCCGTTGCGAGCGCGACCTCGAGATCGTCTGGAGAGCGCGCCACCTTCATGCCGCGGCCGCCACCGCCTGCCGCTGCCTTGATGAGGACGGGAAAGCCCATATCCCTGGCGATGCGCTGTGCGTCGGCCTCGCTCGTCACGGCACCGTCCGACCCGGGGACGACGGGAATGCCGAGGCGCTTGGCGGTCTCCTTCGCCTCGATCTTGTCCCCCATGATGCGGATATGCTCCGACGTCGGCCCGATGAAGGTGATGCCGTGCTCTTCCAGAATTTCGGCGAACCGCGCATTCTCCGCCAGGAAACCGTAGCCAGGGTGAACGGCGTCTGCGCCCGTAATCTCGCAGGCGGCCAACAGGCGCGGAATGTTCAAGTAGCTCTCCGCGGCAGGCGGCGGTCCGATGCAAACGCTTTCGTCGGCGAGCCGCACGTGCATGGCATCGGCATCGGCCGTCGAATGCACTGCGACGGTGGCGATGCCGAGTTCCTTGCAGGCCCGCTGGATGCGCAGCGCAATCTCACCACGGTTCGCGATCAGGACTTTGTCGAACATGTGTTTCGAGCGAGCAGGAAAGTAGCTGAGCCCCACCCGCCATGCGCTCCTATTCGATGACGACGAGCGGCTCGCCGAACTCCACGGGCTGGCCGTTCTCGACAAGAATATGGGTCACGGTTCCCGACCGCGGGGCCGGAATGTGATTCATGGTCTTCATCGCCTCTATGATCATCAAGGTCTGCCCCTGCACCACGCGCGAGCCGATTTCGACGAACGGGGCGGCGCCGGGCTCCGGCGCCCGGTAGGCAGTGCCGACCATCGGCGATTTCACGCAGCCGGGGTGATTGGCGATGTCGGAGGCAGGCTCGGCAGGTCCGGCTTGGCCCGCTGGAGAAACGGGGCTCGCCGGAGCAGCTTGCTGAGGCGCGACAGCGGAAACCGACAGATTGCGGGCAACCCGGATCTTGAGCCCCGACTTCTCGATTTCGATTTCGCTCAAACCCGTCTCGACGAGCAGCGCCGCGAGATCGCGGATCATCTGCTGCTCGGAATTGCCGCCCCGATCTCGTTGGTCTTTCGCCATGCTTGTTGGTTCCGCCATCGTTCCAGTCGTGCCGGCCCGGCTCCACTCCTCAGGGTCGAGCCTGCCCCTGCTGCTCCAGAATGTCCGCCATTGCCTCCAGTGCGAGCTCGTACGTCTTCGGGCCGAAGCCGCAGATGACACCCCGTGCGACTGGCGAGATATAAGAGTGGTGGCGGAAGCTCTCCCGCCGGAACACGTTCGTCAGGTGCACCTCGATCGCGGGCAGCTCCGCCGCACTCAGCGCATCAAGCAACGCTACGGACGTATGCGTGTAGGCGCCTGCGTTCAGAATGATGCCGCTGGCGGCGTTGCGCGCCTGCTGGATCCAGGTGACGAGCTCACCTTCGATATTCGACTGCCGGAAGTCGATCTGCAACCCGAGCTGTGCTGCCCGCGCCTCGACCCGCCGCTGTACGTCGCCCAAGGTCTCGGCGCCGTAGATCGAGGGCTCGCGCAGGCCGAGCATATTCAGGTTGGGTCCATTGAGGACGTAAACAGGCTTTGCCATTGATCAGTCTCGAGGTGTGGTCGCGGGGCGTCGGGCATGTCGCCGGGCCGCGGCTCATGCGGCTGCGGCCCGTTTATCAGCTTTCCGGCAGTGGCGGAAGCGCACCGCGAACAATGTCGTTCGCATCGTCGTGCCGATCAACAGACTTGACACCCCTCCTTGCGCGCCTCGCCGATCATCTGGCGCAGGCCGTCCAGCGCCAGGAAGCCGACGTTCACTTTGGCATCCACCACGTAGCCCGGGGTGCCCTCGATAGCCAAGGCCTGCGCGATCGCCGATGTCTGCTTGATGGCTGCCTCGAACTCCGGATTGTCCATGTCGGCCTTCAGCTTCTCCACGTCGAGCCCGACTTTTTGGGCAATCTTGAACACGTTGTCTTTCGTGACCTGCCGCTCCTTCATGAGCGCGATGTGAAAGTCCAGGTACTTGCCCTGGGCTCGCGACGCCATCGCCGCCTTGGCCGCGAAGATCGAGTTCTCACCGAAAATCGGGAATTCCTTCAGCACCACTTTCACGTTGGAATCGGCTTCGATCAGCTTCATCAGCTCGCCGACGGCGCGCTTGCACCAGGGGCAGTTGTAGTCGAAGAACTCCACGATAGTGATGTCGCCGTTGGGATTGCCCAGGACGAAATCCGCCGGCGAAGTGAAGATCTTGTCCTTGTTCTCGAGGATGATGCGCCTGTGCTCGGCGACCTGCATTTCGGCCTGGCGCTTCTCGAGCTCCCGTCCAACCTCGAGGAGCACCTCCGGATTTTTGACCAGGTAATCCCTGACGATGCGCTCGATGGCTTGTTTCTGCTCGGCCGAGAATGGGCCTGAGGTATCGGCCTGGGCCACCTTGATGTTCGCCCCGGTCGAGACGGCGGGAGCACTGCCCAACGCCAACGCGGAGCCGAGCGCCAGCAGTGCAATGGCACCGGCCACCGCGCCCCTCCGTGTCGTCAGGGCATCAATGATTTTGATAAGGCTTTTGGCAGGCATCCGGAAGTGTTCCTTGGTTCGTGAGTACTATTCGATAATGCCACTTTAGCACAGCACAGCCGTCGACCCAGTGGTCGAGGAGCGAGATGATTGAGAAATTCTTGTGACAATTTTGTCAGCGGATTTCTCGATCGGGGGACTACAGGTTGCTGGCATCTTTGTAGCGTATGATGTCATCCATTCTGAGCCAGGCAGGGGATCCCTTCTTCAAAGCGCGCTGGGCACGCTGGGCGAAGGTCTGCGCCTGCTTGATGTTGCCTTCAAGGAAATAGGCCTGCGCAATTGACGCATCCGCATCGGCTTGCCGCCCCAGGCGATAGTACGCATCGGCTAGCGACCGGTAGGCGCGCGGGTTATCGTCCTCGACAACGGCCTTGCGCAGCAGGTCGGCCGCCTCGCCGACCACCTTCGGGTCGTTCGAGGCGAGCAATGCGGAGGCGAGTTGGACGCGGATCAGCGGCGCTCCCTTGGACAGGCGGAGTGCCTGCCGCAGCGGTGCGATGGCTTCCCGGTTCTTGCCGGAGCGGGTCAGGAAGTCGCCCTTGAGTTCGTAGAAGTAGGGGTTGCCCGGCACTTCGCGGATGAGGGCGTCCACCTGGGCGAGAGCGGCCGGCAGCGCGCTCTGGCCGCCCTGCATGAAGCTGGCAATCGCGCGGGCATAGCGGGCGGGCAGGGATGTATCCGAACGCGGATAGCGGTTGAAGACCACTTGCGGGCGCTCGAGATAACCCGCCAGCTTCGCTCGCATCATGTCATGGCGGAGCTGCAGTTCACTCGAATCCCGGTTGTCGTAGTACGGGCTCCGCTGAACCAGCTCGCGAAGACGCGCCAGCCGGTCCGCTGCAACGGGGTGACTGCGCACGAACGGGTCCTTCTGCGCGTCGGAGATGTACTCTTGCTGGGCGAAGCGCTCGAAGGTCTCCAGCATGCCGCGGCCCGATTGGCGCGTCGCGTTGAGATAGCGCAGGCCAGCCTGGTCGGCGGCCGCCTCCTGCGAGCGCCGCTCGGCGAGCAGGGAGCGCATGATGAGCTCGTCGCCAGCAAACACCGCCTCGCCGGCTCCTGTGGCGATGGCAACGCCAAGCCCGAGCATGCGCATGAGCAGGGCGCGGGTCTGATCGCGTGCAATCCTAGCGCGCAGCGCAGCCATGTGCCCGCCGGCGATGTGGCCGGCCTCGTGGGCGATGACTCCGATAATCTCGTTCGGCGTCTCCGACTGCATCAGTGCGCCGGTGTGGACGAAGACGTTACGCCCGTCGAGGACGAAGGCGTTGAACATCCCGCTGCGCACGATGCGCACCGCTACGCGATTTTCCCCGAGCCCTGCCGCCTTGAAGATCGGGCGGGCGTAGTCGTTGAGCAGGTTTTCGATCTCGGTGTCCCGGATGAGTGGCAGCCCCTGGGCCAACGCCGGTTTGCTGGTGACGCTCGTAAAGGCCAGGACCGCAACCAGGGCCGTCGCGACCAGACAGGCGCTCAAAGGCGTCTGTCGGCCGGTCTTTCGGTTCTGCAGCATGTCTCCAGAAGCTCTCGCTCGTTCCTCGATGGCGCTTCGGTTGTTGTTCCGTCCCCCTCACATCTGGGTGGAGGGAGCCTAGCAACTAAGCCCAGCAAATCAACGCCGGGCTGGTAGAGCATCCGGCTCGCCTCTATAAGCGGCGTCGGCGACGTGCGCCCAACGGGTTGTTGGAGCGAGCCAATCCAGTTTTGGTTTCATCGTGGCATTGCGGCGGCACCATGGCGGCAGGCAGACGGAAAGTGGACCTCGACGGAGGAGCAGAACTGATGACGGGACGTTGCGATCAGACCCGCGAGGACGGCGTACCGCGACCGCCCTCCAAGCGCAGTGCGATCGCATCGTTCATCGTCATGGACGTGATGCGGGCCGCTGCCGCCCGCGAGGCTGCGGGCCATCGCGTCATCCACATGGAGGTGGGCCAGCCCGGCACGCCGGCGCCAGCCACGGCCCGCGCGGCGGTCGAGCGCGCCATGGCAACCGACAACCTGGGCTACACCCTGGCGCTCGGAATGCCGAGCCTGCGCGAGCGGATCGCCAAACACTACAGGGACTGGTACGGCGTCGAGCTGTCGCCGGAGCGCGTCGTGGTGACGAACGGCTCGTCGGCGGCTTTCGTGCTGACGTTCCTTGCTCTGTTCGATGCAGGCGAGCGGGTGGCGCTGCCGTCGCCGGGATACCCGTGCTATCGCCACATCCTCACCGCACTGGGCCAGCAGCCTGTCATCATCGAGGCAGACGAGAGCTCGCGCTGGATGCCGACGCCGGATCAGATCGAAGCTGCGAGCGCCCGCGACCACATCGCCGGTGTGCTGATCGCGAGCCCTGCCAACCCGACCGGGACGATGCTCGAGCCGCAACGGCTGAAGGACATTCTTAAGGTCTGCCGCCGCCGCGGACTGTGGTTCATCTCGGATGAGATTTATCACGGGCTCACCTACGGTATGCCGGCCGAAACGGCGCTGAAGCATTCCGACGGCGTGGTCGTCATCAACAGTTTCTCGAAATATTTCTCCATGACGGGCTGGCGCGTCGGCTGGATGGTCGTGCCGGAGGAGCTCGTGCGTCCGGTCGAGCGGCTGGCGCAAAACCTCTACATCGCTCCGCCGACGGTGTCCCAGGTAGCGGCGCTGGCAGCCTTCGACGGCATCGAGGAGCTCGAGGCCAACAGGCGTGTCTACGCGGCCAATCGCGACTTGCTGCTGAGGGAGCTTGCGCGAGCCGGGTTCGAGGAAATCGTGCCTGCCGATGGCGCCTTCTATCTCTACGCAGACGTCAGCCGCTTCACCGACGACAGCCTCGCGTTCGCCAAGCTGATGCTGGAGGAGACCGGCGTCGCGACGACGCCCGGGGTCGACTTCGACGAAGCGCGCGGCCGGCACTTCATCCGCTTTTCTTACGCCGGCACGACGGCGGACATGGCCGAGGCTGCCGAGCGCCTGAAGGGCTGGACACGGCTCAAGTGAGCTGCCGGTTCAAGGCAGAACCGTGCCGGGCTGCCGGTCAGGTGGAAGATGGCTTGGGGCATTCTGCAGGTTATTGGCGGCTTCGGGACGCTTGTTGTGCGAGCGCTTAGGTGTCCGCGGCCGCTCCGCGGAAACATCCCGGAACCAGACCGCCAGGAAATCGAGGAGCACCCTGAGCTTCGGCAGGACGTGCTTGGAGCTCGGATAAACCGCCCAGACGGCGGAGTTGCTGGCCAGCTCAAACTCCTTCAGTACGCGCACGAGCCGGCCCGCGGCCAAATCCTCTCGCACACGCAGCTCCGAGGTCTGAAAGAGGCCGTGCCCATCGAGAGCGGCATGGTGCAGGATCTCGCCGTTGTTCGACCGCAACCGTCCATTCACCCGGATCGTGAAGTCTTCTTTGCCTCGGCAGAAGGACCATTGCCAGTTGTCGCCGAGCACGAAACAATTGTGAGCGCTGAGGTCGGCCGGCGTTTGCGGAGTGCCATTGGCGGCGAGGTAGCTTGGAGCCGCGACGACGACCTGGCGGTCGGGGCATAGGCGCTTTGCAATCAGGACGGAGTCCGTCAGCGCCCCGGTCCGAATGGCGACGTCGTAGCCCTCCTCCTGCAGATTGACGTTCCGATCCGTCAGGTTCATCTGAATTTCGATATCCGGATAAGCGCGCATGAACGAGCTGATCGCCGGTGCCACGAAGAGGCGCCCGAGCGTGGCCGGAGCGGAAATCTTCAGCTTGCCCCGGGGCTTCGTTGCGTGATCTCCCACCGCAGCACGCGCGCTTTCCAGCTCCGCGAGGACACGCTCGACATGGGTGAGAAACGTCGCGCCTTCCTCCGTGATACGGATCGAGCGCGTCGTCCGATCGAAGAGCCTGACACGCAGCTCGCTTTCGAGCGCCTGGATGCGTTTGGAGATCGTTCCCGGCGTCAAGCCGAGCTCGGTGCCGACGGACGACAGATTTTGCACTGCGGCGACGCGCGCGAAAATCCGCAGATCCTGAATATCCATGCTCAACCCTCAGCCACCGACCCGCAAACTCAGTTTCCAGCGTCGGAATGACTCCCCCTGCTGAACAATGGTAAGCCCGGTGATGTAAGCGCTAACATCATCAGGCCGCAAGCCTTGCGTCTAGCAGAATGCGCACGTCGCAATAAAAAAATCGCCCGGCCCCACCAAGCTGTTGTCCGCTCGCCTCGCCGCCCGAGCGCAGTCTTGCACGGATATTTCGTCAGAAACGACGCAGCAGACGCTCGATATAGTCGAGCTCGAGCGCCGGGCGGGTGGTCTCGCCGAGGCGCCGGCGGAGCTCCTCCAGGATCTCCCTGGCCCGCTGAACGTCGATCTCGTCGGGGACTTTCACCGAGGTGCCGAGGTCCGGCCCCTCCGTGCGCTGCGGACGTCCGAGCGGATCGCGCGGGGCATCGCCGGCAGGGCCCTGGCCGAAGCGCGAAGGCATCTGCCGCAGCATCTGCTCGGCCATGGATTGCGCACCTTGGCGGAGCTGCTCCAGCGCCTGGGACTGCTCGCGCGTTGCGGTGTCAAGGTCGCCCTGCTCGAGGGCCCGGCGGGCATTCTCCATGGACTGCTCTGCGCCGTCGAGCTGGCTTGGCGGGCGCATGCCAAATTGCTGCAAGCCCTCACGGAGCTGGCCGAGGCGATCTCTGAGCTGGCCTTGCCGCTCGGTGAGCTCGCCCTGCCCGAACCGCTGGCCTTGCTGGCCCCGGCCCTGCTGACCGCGCTGGCCCTGACCGCGCTGGCCGAATTGCTGACCGCGTTGGCCGCGCTGCCCGCGCTGGCCCTCCTGCCCCTGGCGCTGCTGCTCGCCGAAGGTATCGTCGTAGAGCTGTTGCTGCTTGCCGATGATGTCCCCCATCTGGTCCATCATCTGCATCATCTGCTGCCCTTGCTGACCCTGCTGGCCCATCATGCGGCCAGCCTGCAGCGACTCCATCAACTCGCGGAGCTGGTCGAGCATCTGCTGCGCCATTTCCCGCGAGCCCTGGCGCGCCATGTTCTCCAGCTGATCCAGCATGCGCTGGAGATCCTGCGGCCGCATGATCTGGTTCGGGTTGAAGCCTTCGGGCAACTGCATCTGCTGGCCCTGGGCTTGGCGGGCCAGCTGCTGCAGGAACTCGGCCATCGCTTGCCGCAGCTCCTGCATCAGCCGCGCGATCTCCTCGTCGGAGGCGCCCTCCTCGAGTGCCTTGGAAAGCTGATCCTGGATGTCCCTGAGCCGCCGCTCGGCATCGGTCAGCTCGCCACCATCCTCGATCCGCAACGCGACGTGCCAGAGTTGATCCACAGAGCTGCGCAATCCTTCGCGCGAGCTGTCCTGCAAAAGCCGGTGATAAACGGAGCGCAGGCCAAGATAGACGTTGTGGTCCTCGATGAAGCCCTCGGGCTCGAACGTCAGGGCATCGAGCGCCTTCGAAACCAGCTCACGATAGCGTGGATCCTCGACGAGCTTGAGCCGCTGCTCGATCACGGCGCGGGCGAGCGGCTTCGTGAACCGGCGCTGTGGCAGCACGATTTCGATCGGCTGGCTTTTTCCGACATTGCCGGCGTGATCCTTGGCGACCAGAGTCATGATCACTTTCATGCCGGCGTACGGATGTGCGCCGAGCTGATGGAAGCTCGAGGTCTCCGAGTCTTTTGCGTTCTGCCGCGGCAAGCGCAGATTCAGCACTGGCGGGCGCTCGAGAGGCGGGCGAGGCCCCTGCAGAATGTCCTCACGCGCCCAGCTCGTACGCGGATCGCCTGCAACCGTACGCGGCCGCGCGAAATGCGCCTCGGCCGAGGCCACACCGTAGTCGTCCTCGACCTTGTAAAAGAGCTTCATGCCGCCACGGATCGTACGCTCGGGCTCCTTGGTCAGAACGATGCGCGGAGCCTGGTCGGGCGTGACCTGGAACCTCCAGACGACAACCTCGCTACCGCCCCCGAGCACGCGTACGGTGCCCGATTTGCGCAGCTCGGCGCGCACCTCCGAGATGTCGCCGGCCTGCTTCGGCTGCCGTCCCTCGATGATCTGCGGCTTCTCGCTGTTTTGCTCGCCCAACTCGAGTGAGAGCTGGCCAACACCGCTTGCACGAATGATCAGCAGGCTCTTGTCGGGCACCTCGATCGGTCCGGCTTCAGCATGTGAAGGGCGCGAGGGTTCGCTGCCGCCGTCGGCCAGCAGGACCGGCGGCTTGCCGGTGTAGGCTGGCGGCGTCACCCACGCATCGAGCCGCGCGTTGGCGAGCTGCAGGTCAGGGCCGAACCGGAAGGCGGCAAACAGCCGGTCCTTCGCGCTGTCACCGACGAGGCCCAGCAGCAGCACGACGCCGAGCACCAATAGAGCGCGGAGCGCAAATGGATCCTTGCGATCCGTGCGCGGTTGCGGCGGCCCGACGCGAAGGCGCTCGAGCAGGGCGGCGAGCCTGGCCTTGTGCGCCTGCCAGATGCGTTCGGTGGCCGAGCCGCTGGCCGAAGCGGACAGCGTATCCTCGTAGGACGAGGCGGGACGGTGCGGTATGCCGGATCGGCGCTCGATCCGGCGGATGCCCTCCTCTCGTGTCGGCCAGCGCACGCGCGCGGCGAAGATGAGGGCGGCGAGGAGCGCGAGGCCGAAGGCGCTCAGCACGATCTCGTGTGCGACCGGGGGCAGCCAGAGCCACAGGCCGGCAAACGAGACCAGCACGAACAGGCCAAGCACGCCGATGACGAGCCAAAGCCGTGGCCACAGCTGCTCGAAGAGCAGGGCCAGTCGGCTCAGGCGGACCTTGCGGTTGAAGGCACGCCCTTCGGCGGAGGGTGTCTGCTGGTCTTTGGACATGCTCGACAAACTAGCACACATCCTCTGCGTGCATCAGGAAATTACACGACCGTCCGCTCCTAACACCCGGACCGCCGCAACAGTTGCATCGTGCGGGGCAAAAAGCGGCTGCACGAGGGCAGGCAGGTTCAAGCGTCGGTGAGCCAGTCCGGCAGCCGGTCGAGATCGATCAGGTCGTCATAGGTCGGGCGCGGGCGTACGACGGCGTAGTCGTCTCCGTTGACCAGCACCTCGGGCACCAGGAGGCGCGAATTGTAGGTCGAGGACATCACCGCGCCGTAGGCGCCTGCGGTCATGACGGCGATGAGGTCGCCCGTCTCGAGCGGCGGAAGTTCCCGGCCCAGCGCGAGATAATCGCCCGTCTCGCACACCGGACCGACGACGTCCTGCCGCTGGCGTTCGAGTTGCAACTTGGCCTCCCGCACCGGCCAGATGTCGTGGTAGGCCTCATAAAGAGTCGGCCGGATGAGGTCGTTCATGGCGGCATCGACGATGGTGAACGTCTTGGCCGCCCCGCGCTTGGAGTAGATCACCCGGGACACGAGCACGCCAGCGTTGCCCGCAATCATGCGGCCGGGCTCCAGAATGAACTTCAGCCCGAGGTCGCCCAGCGCGGCCCTCACCGTCGCGGCATATTCGTCGGGGTGAGGCGGCACGTCATCGCTGCCGCGGTAGGGCACGCCGAGCCCGCCGCCGAGATCGAGGTGCTCGAGCTCGTGCCCTTCCCGGCGCAAGGCAAGGACCAGTTCCCGCATCAGCCGGAAGGCGTCACGGAACGGCTTGAGGTCGGTGATCTGGCTGCCGATGTGCATGTGGATGCCGGCGATCCTGATCCCAGGGAGCCGGGCGGCCTGCGCGTAGAGCTTCGGGGCCTCGAGAAACGGGATGCCGAACTTGTTCTCCGACTTGCCGGTCGAGATCTTCGCATGCGTACGGGCGTCGACGTCGGGGTTGACGCGGATGGCGACGCGCGCCGTCTTGCGCTGCTGGGAGGCGACCTCGCTCAGCAGCTCGAGCTCCGGCTCGCTCTCGACGTTGAAGCCGAGCACGCCCTCGCTCACCGCATAGGTCAACTCGTCGCGCGTCTTTCCGACACCCGCGAAGATGATCTTGTCGGCAGGCACGCCGGCGGCGCGCGCCCGGCGCAGTTCGCCCTCGGAGACGACGTCCATGCCGGCGCCCAGCCGGGCCATGGTGCGCAGGACGGCCTGATTGGAGTTCGCCTTCACGGCGAAGCAGATGAGGTGATCGGTGCCCCGGAACGCCTCCGACAGCACGCGATAGTGCCGCTCCAGGGTGGCGGTCGAATAGCAATAGAACGGCGTTCCGACCTCGTCGGCGATCCGTGCCAGGCTGACCCCCTCGGCGTGCAATACCCCGGCACGATAGCTGAAATGATGCATGGAAATCCGCGTGCTGTTGGCAGGCCGCCATCGGCTTGCCGCCCCCCGCTATGCGCTGGCGTCTACGGACTCGTCAAGTGAGGGAGCGCGGACGGGGTGCCGCGGTCGAGGGCGGTAGAAGTCGAGGGCGGTAGAAGAAGCGTTCAGGCTGGCGAAAGATCAGGACCCTTGCCTTGCCCTTGCGCGCCGGCGGGGGCGGTCATAGTCCTCTATGATGTAACGATGCATCGTCTCGAGCGTCGCCCGCTCCTCGCTCATCACCCAGCCGCGCACCGAGATGCCAGCCTGATGCACCGTCTCCGGATCACCAGAGACGAGCGGATGCCACCAGGCGAGGTCGCCGCCATTGGCCAGCACGCGGTAGGCGCAGGTCTCCGGTAGCCAACTCAGCGTACGTGCTTTTTCGGGTGTGAGCGATACGCAATCGGGCACGTGGCTCTGCCGGTCCGCATAGCTCGAGCAGCGGCATGTTCCGAGATCGAGCAGCCGACAGGCAAGCCGGGTACGGTAGATTTCGCCCGTGTCCTCGTCCTCGAGCTTCAACAGGCAGCAGCGGCCGCACCCGTCGCACAGCGACTCCCACTCGGCCTCGCTCATCTCCTCGAGAGTTTTTTGCTTCCAGAAAGGTTTTTCTGCGTTATCCACTCGCTTCTCTCGCGTTCGATCGTGGCCCGATGGTAAGATGGCGGCGACCCTACGCGGGCATAACCCCTCAGTCGCGGCGAAAAGGCATTCGACGTGTACGACTGGTTCTTCAAGCAGCGCGGCCGAGATCGGCTCATCAACTGGCTGGGTCTGGATGCTTGGATCGACTCCACACTGGCCGAGACGTGGGAGCGGATCAAGGACGGCTATGACGCAGCCTCGAGCTTCTTTGCCCGGTTTCGCCTCACAGGATGGAGGCGGCTGCTGAACGAGGCAGCCTGCGAGGCGCTGACGCTGGCGACGGGCGGCTTCTTCATCATGTACGGACTGGCCCTGCCGGCCTTCATGGAGGTGGAGGACGGAAAATGGCTTACGACGGGTCAGTACAGCGTCAAGTTCCTCGACGTGAACGGCAACGAGATCGGCAAGCGCGGCATCAATCTCGACGATGCCGTTCCGCTCGAGGAAATCCCCGACTACATGATCAAGGCGACGCTGGCGACCGAGGACAGGCGCTTTTACGAGCACTTCGGCGTCGACGTTTTCGGCACGTTCCGCGCGTTCATCGAAAACCTGCGCGCCAACGATGTCGTGCAGGGCGGATCGTCCCTCACCCAGCAGCTCGCCAAGAACCTGTTCCTGTCCTCGGAGCGCTCCCTCCAGCGCAAGATCAAGGAGGCTTTCCTGGCGCTCTGGCTGGAATCCCGATTGACCAAGGATGAAATCCTGAAGCTCTACCTCGACCGCTCCTACATGGGCGGCGGCGCTTTCGGCGTAGAGGCGGCGGCCCAGTTCTACTTCGGCAAGTCGATACGGGACGTCAATCTGGCCGAGGCCGCGATGCTCGCCGGCCTTTTCAAGGCACCGACCAAGTATGCACCGCACGTGGATCTCGCCGCTGCCCGCGCACGCGCGAACGTCGTGCTCAACAACCTTGTCGAGGCGGGCTACTACACCGCGGGGCAGGTCCAGCACGCGCGGCTCAACCCCGCTCGCGTCGTGGAGACACGCCATGCCGATAGCCCCGACTGGTTCCTCGACTACGCCTTCGAGGAAGTCCAGCGCCTGATGGCGGGCAAAGGGCATTTCAACCTGATCGCGCGGACGACGGTCGACCTGTCACTCCAGGAAGCGGCCGAAAAGGCTCTGGTTTCGGCGCTTCGGCAGCGAGGCCGCGCCGTCCGGGCCGACGCAGGAGCTTTCGTTGTCACGGAGACCGACGGTGCCGTGCGCGCCCTGGTCGGCGGCCCCGACTACGGCGAGAGCCAATTCAACAGGGCCACCAAAGCGCGGCGCCAGCCCGGATCCTCGTTCAAGATCTATGTCTACGCGACGGCGCTCGAGAACGGCTACAAGCCGACCACGATCGTTCGCGATGCCTCCCGTTCCTGCGGCCACTGGCATCCGCAGAACTACAACGGTAGCCACGGCAGCGGCGCACGTATGCCGCTGTGGCTGGCGCTCGCCAAATCGCTCAACACGACGGCTGCCGAGCTGTCGTTCGCGGTCGGCCGCGAGAAGGTGATCGAGATGACGCAGCGCCTCGGCATTCAGGGCGTCCAGAAGTCCTGCTCGATGGCGCTCGGCGACACGGGCATCACGCCTCTCCAGCATGTCGGCGGCGTCGCGACTTTCGCGAATGGTGGCCGGCTGGCGAAGCCGTACGCCATCACGGAGATATACACCGCGAGCGGTGAGCTGGTTTACAGCCGCGAGAGGGACGAGCCGCCGGCGCCCCAGGTCATATCCCGGGAAGTCGTCGAGCAAATGAACCAGATGTTGTTCAAGGTGGTGGAGGAGGGCACCGGCCAGCGGGCAAAGCTCGATTTCACCCATGTCGCCGGCAAGACTGGAACGAGCACCGGCCCCAAGGACGTGTGGTTCGTCGGCTTTACCGGCAAGTATGTCGGCGGTGTCTGGATCGGCAGGGATGACAACAGGCCTATGTCCGGCGGAACGACCGGCGGTCAGTTGGCGGCGCCGATCTGGCAGCAGTTCATGTCCGTGGCGCACACCGATATGAATATTCCGACCATACCGGGTCTCAGTCCGCACCCCATCCAGGTGGCGGAGCAGCAGCGCGTCGCTGCGATGCAACGCAACAAGGTCGCCGCATCCGAGCCAGCAGCAGGACCCCGAAGCCAGTCCCTGATGTCGGAGCGGACGCGCAAGGTTCTCGAGCGGATCGTCAAATCCCTGCGCACCGCCAGTGGCGACCAAGGAACGGAGGAGCCAGCCCCTGGTGCGCCTGCAGCCGACCGCCGCGCCGACGCAGCGCGCTGGTTCGAGGATCTTCCGATCAGGGGACGTCCGTGACCGTAGCCGTCGCATCTGAGGCGCCTGCCCGCTTCGCGCGTCTAAGGGCCACCTTGGGCGCCATATTGGGCTTCATCGGCAACATTGGGCTTTTCGCCGGCATAGCCCTGATCGGAGGGATCGGGTCGAGCTGGTACATGATCGAGGTCGGCAGCCCGCTGACCACGGTCAAATCGGGGCCCTGGGTCTCTTGGCCGGCGGCCGGCACACCGACCGCGGATCCCTACACGCGCGCCCGGGTCGTCCGGCACGGCAGTCTGCCAATCAGCGGCACCGTCGCCCGCATATGGGAGGCACGTACAGACAACACGGGACAGCGGCTGCATTCGAGCTGCGATTATCTGGTGACCGGGCGTGGTCTCGATGACGGCTGGTGGACGATCGCCGTCTATGATGACAACGGCCATGTCATTCCCAATCCCGCGGATCGGCACGCGTTCAATTCCAGCACGATCATGCGAAGTGCGGACGGCAGCTTCGTGGTCTCGCTTGCTCGTGATGCGCGGCCGGGGAACTGGCTTCCGACCGGCAACGCGGGCCGGCTGACGTTGGTGCTGACACTGCTCGAGGCGGGAGACGGGCTCGGCGGAGCTGGCCTGCCGGAGATCCAGAAGGTGGCGTGCCGATGAGCTACGGTTGGCGGACCGGCGGATTGGGCACCGCCCTCCTCTGCGGGGTAGTGGGAGCCGGAATTGTTCACATCGTCGCCACCTTCGCGACGCCTGGGCTGCTGCGGCCAAACACCTATGATCGCATCACGGAGCATCTGCCGGCAAATACGCTTGTCGTGCTTGGACAGCCGGAGGCCGATTCACAGCTCATCCCGTATCAGGAGCCCGACATGCAGATCGCCGTCTGCCACTATGACGTGAGCGGCGGCCCCGTTTCGGCGCGCGTCGTCCTGCCGAGTAGCGGATGGACGCTTGCGCTCTACTCGCCAGCGGGAGACAATTTTTACGTAATGCCGGGCCGCGACCAGAGGGTGACGATGGTCAACGCGCTGCTGATGCTTCATCAGAACGAGGATGCGGCTCTGCCGCTCAGCGCCGGGCAGACTGCCCGTAATGCACCGACCTATATCGATGTCCCTGAACCGACCGGCTTGATGGTCATTCGCGGGCCGGTGAAGGGCGAAAGCTACAAGGACGAGGTCGCGAACATCCTGGCGCGCGCGAGCTGCGGTCCGGCGCCGAATCGCTTGCAGTCCTCATCTGCCGGGTAACCTGTAGCCGGATCAATCGGGGATCAGGAGAAAGTCGCGCCGTTTGGCCTTGCCGGTCGCCCTTTCCTGATCGGGGCACGTCACCGTGCGCTCGTAGCGCACACCCGGGAAGATCACGATCTCGCACCGGCATGGCTGCGACTCCGCTTCTTCTCGGCGGTCAGACCGGTCGTGCCGGGGGCTGAAGGACAGAATGGTTCCCATTGATTTTTCTTCGGCGTGGCGGGATGCGAATACGTCTGAGGGTTGTTCATTATTTCGAACGCAATCAGAACGGGAAACATTCGCCGCGAGTCAGGTTAAGAAACAATTAAGATCAGTTATCGTCAGCGCCGGAAGATGCCAGCCAGGGATCCAGGAAATGGCGGCCCTGGCGATCCTCCAGCTCCAGGATCCATAGATCGCCATCGAACGCGACCTGGCGGGCGAGGTAGGCGTCGACCTCCGCCTCGGTCGCTTCCGGTCCGTCGAGGTGGGCTATCCACTGGCGCTCGAACTGGCCGGTATCGAAGCCGGCAGGCGCCGGGCCGAACAGGCGCGCGGTCCCATCGAGGCGATTGACCTTGATGAAGATGGCGCCCGCGTCGTCGTCCCCATGCCGCACGACGGCCGCCGCCACGCCGGCGGCGGCGCAGCTGCGCAGGTAGGCCTTTGCCCAGATTTCAGCCTTGAGTCTCATGGACCCACAGGTAAAAGGCAGGTGGGTGGAGCGCAAGCCGGAGTCGCGTGGCTATCAGCGCGCCGAGGCGCGGCGCTGCCGGGCGACGGCCACGTCCCGCAGCTTCAGCAGCAGCGCACCGGAAACGCGTCCCGAAGGAGTGAGGTCATTTTTCGCTTCGAAGGCTCGGATCGCGCGTACCGTTTCCTCGCCCATGCGGCCGTCGACCTTGGAAATCGGATAACCGAGGCCGGCCAGCGACTCCTGGACTGATCGGATGATCTCCTGCGCCTGGGGCTGCGGCTCCCCTACGACCTTGCCGCTCGCGTCGGCCGGAACGCCGAACAGGATGGATTTCAGGATCTCTTCCGAAGGGCGCGCTGTGAGCGGCAGGCCATGATCATGCTCGTAAGCCATCACGGCGGCGCGTGTCACGGGATGAATGAGCCCATCCGCGGGCCCCGGATCGTAGCCGCGGAGCGCCAGTTCACGCTGGACCGCGCGCACAACGTCGGCGTCGATCTCAGGCTCCGGAATGACGCTGGCCACGCTCGGAATTTCGACGGTCGGGTGGGCTTTTCCCGGCTCGATCAGCGCCGGAGGAGGGGGACGCCTGGCG
Organism: Hyphomicrobiaceae bacterium; assembly: GCA_036380915.1. Taxonomy (GTDB): domain Bacteria; phylum Pseudomonadota; class Alphaproteobacteria; order Rhizobiales; family Hyphomicrobiaceae; genus ZC4RG25. The sequence goes on from DASVDU010000266.1 coordinate 58,262, forward strand.
GTTTCGCCGAGCCGCTGCGTGCGGGCGAGAATGTCCGCGCGGGTACCCTGCTGAAGGTACATCACGTTCCACCACACGCCGGCACACGCGGCAACGCAGGCGCACAGCACGATTTTCGCCCGCCGAGCTAGCATGTATCCGACCCTGGGGCTGGAACCTCTGAGGATTGACGACACTCAGGGTTAATATCGGGAATGCATCGTTAAGATTGGCTGAACGCTCGCGTGGTGCGGCAATCCGGGCAGGCATTGGCCTTGCAAGCGCGGCAGCCAATTGCCTATTTCATGAATGCAGCGCTGAGGCCGAGACGGGTGCGGCCGGCGGGGAGCCAGAATGTCCATCACAGACATCGCAGACATACGATCCGATTTCGCCCTGCTCGACGAGTGGGAGGATCGCTACAGGTATGTCATCGAGCTTGGCCGCTCCTTGCCGCCGCTGGACGAGTCTGCCCGCACCGATGCCAACAAGGTGCGTGGCTGCACCAGCCAGGTCTGGCTGATAACCGAGGTCGTGCCGCCGGCCGACGGGACGGGGCAGCCGCGGCTGCGTTTTCAGGGCGACAGCGATGCGCATATCGTGCGCGGGCTGGTCGCCATCTTGTTCTCGATCTACCAGAACAAGACGCCCGAGGAGATTCTCGCAATCGATGCCCGCGGGATCCTGGCCGAGCTCGGGCTCCAGGAGCACCTCACGCCGCAGCGCTCCAACGGCTTCGCCTCGATGGTCGAACGTATTCGGGCGGACGCCCGCAAAGCCGCCGAAGGCGCCCTCCGTACCAACTGATCCATCCGAATTGAAGGAAACGGACCTGGCAGTCGGGCTAGCGCAACAGCCCATCCAGGATGAAGCCCCGGTGCGGCTTGGGTGCTGCGCCTGCGGGTTTGCCCTGACCGGAGTCGGCCTGAGCGGTCGTGTCCGCTTTCGGGCTCGGCGGGGCTTCGAGAGAGCCGCGTACGCCGCAACCGGCAACAGCCAGAGCTGTTGCCACAGATATGCTCAGCACGAATGCTCTACTCATTCTCGCCCGCCCACCTTCTGGCCCGCGATTCGCAAACGAAACTCGAGCCGTAACAGGCCCATACGGCCCCGGCGCCCGACTCTAGACCGGCCGAGCCCCGCCGACCAATGTGATGGTGGCCGGCGGCAGCATTTTGTCGGGACCCTGTGGCCCAAGGCCCATAGTTCCGCAGCGGAGCGCTACGTGAGGCTGGCGCAGAACCGCTGGATGCGCCTGCAGGCCTCCTCCAACGCGTCGGTGGACGTCGCGTAGGAAATCCGGAAGAACGGGGACATCGCAAAGGCAGCGCCGTGGACGCAGGCCACGCCTTCCTCGTCCAGGAGCGCCGTGACGAAATCCTCGTCGTTGTTGATCTTGACGCCTTTCGGGGTCGTCTTGCCGATCAGCTCCTCGCACGAGGGGTAGACGTAGAAGGCGCCTTCCGGCTTCGGGCACCTGATGCCGCGGGCCTGATTGAGCATCGACACCACGAGGTCGCGCCGCTGCACGAAGACCTTGTTGTTCCGCTCGATGAAGTCCTGCGGGCCGTTCAGCGCCTCGACGGCAGCCCATTGCGTGATCGAGTTCGGGTTGGAGGTCGACTGCGACTGCAGCTTGCGCATTGCATTGATGAGCGGCTCGGGCCCCGCGCCGTAGCCGAGGCGCCAGCCGGTCATGCAATAGGCCTTGGAGAGGCCGTTCAGCGTTAACGAGCGCTCGTAGAGACCGGGCTCGACCTGTGCCGGCGTCCAGAACGTATGGCCGTCGTAGAGCAGGTGCTCGTACATGTCGTCAGACAGGACCCAGACGTGGCGATGCCGCATCAGCACGTCGGTCAGCGCCTTCAGCTCCTCCTTGGAGTAGGCGGCTCCGGTCGGGTTGCTGGGCGCGTTGAAGATGAACCACTTGGTCTGCGGCGTGATCGCCTTCTCGAGGGTTTCGGGCTGCAGCTTGTAGCCATCCTCGATACGGCAGGGCGCGAACACGGGCTTGCCGCCACCCAGAAGCACGATGTCGGCGTAGGACACCCAGCACGGCGCGGGAATGACGACCTCGTCGCCCGGGTTGAGCGTGGCCATCAGCGCATTGTAGAGCACCTGCTTGCCGCCCGTGCCGACCGAGACCTGCGAGGTCTTGTACTCGAGCCCGTTCTCGCGCTTGAACTTCGCCACGATCGCCGCCTTGAGCTCGGGGATGCCATCGACGTCCGTGTACTTCGTCTTCCCCTCGTTCATCGCCCGGATGGCGGCTTCCTTGATGTTGACGGGTGTGTCGAAATCCGGCTCGCCGGCCGAGAGCGAAATGATGTCCCGACCCTGGGCTTTGAGCTGCCGCGCCTTGGTCGAGACCGCAATGGTTGCGGACGGCTGGATCCGGTTCAGGCTGTCAGCGAAAAAGCCCATGGTTGCCTCACGATCGAAGTCCTGCGGAAGATGTATTGCGCTTGAAACTGCGGCTTGCGTAAGCGCGCAAGTGTACTAGGCGCGCTGGCCTGCGGGAGCAAGCGCGTACTGCCTCTTTAGCAGGTCCGAAGTATCGGGCCCGCCAATCACCAGCCTTTGAACGGCGTCTCAGCCACCGGGGTGAGCGGTGGCTTGCGCTCGGCGTAGGCCTTGAGGTTGTCGACCACGAGCTGGCCCATCTTGTTGCGCGTATGGACGGAGGCCGAGCCCACGTGTGGCAGCAGGACCGTGTTCGGCAACGTCAGCAGCTCGGGATCGATATTGGGCTCGTTCACGAAGACATCGAGACCCGCTGCCAGGATCGTGCCGTCTCTCAGCGCCTTCATGAGAGCCGCCTCGTCGACGCAGCTTCCACGGGCCATGTTGATCAAAACACCGCGCGGCCCGAGCGCCTCGAGCACGGCAGCATTGATGATGCACTTCGTTTCTGGTCCACCGGGCGTGATGACGATGAGGGTGTCGACGGCCTTCGCGAGCTCGACGGCGTTGGGATAGTACGTATAGGGCAGGTCGGTCCGCCGCCGGCGGGTGCAATACGAGATCGGCAAACCGAATGCCTCGAGGCGACGCGCGATGGCCATTCCGATGCGCCCCATGCCGAGGATGCCGACGCTGCGGTCCCGCAGACTGGCTGGCGTCAGGCGATAGTCGCCGTGCTTTGCCCATTTGCCCTCGCGCAGCCAGCGCTCCGCTTGGGCGAGCTCCCGCACGGTCATGAGCAGAAGTCCGATGGTGGTATCAGCGACCTCCTCGGTCAGCACGTCCGGCGTGTTGGTGACGATGATGCCGCGCTTGCCCGCTGCCGGCGCATCGACGCTGTCATAGCCGACGCCGAAATTGCCGATGATCCTGAGCTTGGGCAGCCGCCCCATCAAAGCGTCGTCGACCTTCACGCCGGTGTGGCCGCCTGTGCAGATCGCCTCGATGCTCTCGCCGACCCTGGCGACCACCGCTTCCAGGTCCGCCGGCTCTTTCAGCCGGTGCACATCGAACGTCTGGTCGAGCTGCTCCTCGATCAGCGCCATCATGTGACCGGTCATCAGCAAGGCAGGTCTGGCCATCGTCAGTCTCCAGCGGGTGTTCGTTCTTCGAGACGGGTCGTACCACTTGATGGCGAGTCCTTCAACGATCCCGCCGCATTGCCAAGAGCGACCGATCGCGGGACAAGCGGCGCATGAGCGAACCGCAATACGACGTCGCGATCATCGGCGGGGGCCATAACGGGCTTACCTGCGCGGCCTATCTCGCCGGGGCGGGGCTGCGCGTCATCGTGCTGGAAAAGAACGATGTGGTCGGCGGCGCGGCGGTGACCGAGGAGTTCCATCCGGGGTTCCGCAACTCGGTCGCCTCCTACACCGTGAGCCTGCTCAACCCGAAGGTGATCGCCGATCTCGAGCTCGAGAAGCACGGGCTGAAAATCCTCGAGCGTACAGCAGCGAACTTCTGGCCCATCGATGCCGAGCGCGGTCTGCTGATGCCCTACGGCCTCGCCAATCGGCAGCGCGCGGTTGCGGAGTTCTCGGCGCGCGATGCCGAACGGCTCCCGGCCTACGACGCGGCGCTCGATCGGGCGGCGAATGTGCTGCGCGAGCTCGTGCTGCGCACGCCACCGAATGCCGGCGGCGGGATCGTGGAGCTGGTCAAGGCAGCCGGCCTCGGCCGCCGCCTGCTCGGACTGTCCCTTAAGGATCGGCGTCTGCTGGTGGACCTCTTCACCAAGAGTGCCGCCGATTACCTCGCCTCGTGGTTCGAGAGCGAGATTATCCAGGGCGCATTTGCCTTCGATGGCATCGTCGGGGCCTATGCCTCGCCCTTTACGCCGGGAACAGCGTACGTGCTGCTCCATCACTGCTTCGGCGAGGTCAACGGCAAGCCCGGCGTCTGGGGTCACGCCGTCGGCGGCATGGGCGCGATCACGCAAGCGATGTGCGCTTCGGCTCAGGCTCGCGGCGCGGTGATCCGGACAGGGGCAACCGTCGCGAAAATCAACTGTGAGCACGACCGCGCCACCGGCGTGGTCCTGCAATCCGGCGAGGAAATCAGGGCGCGTGTCGTTGCCGCCAATGTGCCGCCGAAACTGCTGTTCCGCGATCTCGTGCCCGAGACTGCCGTCGCGCCGGAGCTGCGGGCCCGTTTCACGCACATGAAGACAGGCTCCGGCACGTTCAGGATGAACGTCGCGCTGTCGGAGCTGCCGGACTTCACCTGCCGCCCTGGAAAAGACCCCCAGCCGCATCACGGCTCCGGCATCATCATCGGCCCGACGGTCTCGTACCTGGAACGCGCCTATCTGGATGCGCGCCTTTACGGCTGGTCCCGCGAGCCGGTCGTCGAAATGCTGATCCCGACCACGCTCGACCCGGCGCTGGCTCCGCCGGGCAAGCACGTCGCGAGCCTTTTCGTGCAGCACGTCGCGCCGCGTCTGCCGGACGGCCGGTCCTGGGATGATGCCAAGGATGAATTTGCTGATCTCGTGATCGAGACCGTGACCCGGCATGCCCCGAATTTCAAGGCGAGCATCATCGCCCGGCAGGTCCTGTCGCCGCTCGATCTTGAGCGGCGTTTCGGCATGGTCGACGGCGACATCTTCCACGGCCAGCTGTCGCTGGATCAGCTCTTCTCGACGCGCCCCGTGCTGGGCCACGCCGATTACCGCATGCCGGTTGCAGGTCTCTATCTCTGCGGCTCCGGCGCCCATCCGGGAGGCGGCGTCACCGGGGCTCCCGGCCACAACGCCGCCCGCGAGATCTTGCGCGATCTCAAGGGTTGGTTCGGCCGCGCGGGATTCGGGTAAAGCGGCGCAGGCATCCGCCTGTTCGAGCTGACATTTCCTGTCCCATCGGGAACAGCGCGCAAAGCACGAATGCAGCATCCTCTCTCCAGGTTCAGTCGAGAAGGGCCCCGCAGCGGGCTCGGCAAAAAAGCACTGTGGAGAGGATCATGTACGGACAGATCACCAAGTTCCGCCCTGAGATCGGGACCGGGGTCATTCGCGCCGAGGACGGCCGCAAATACCGGTTTGTCGGCTCGGAGCTCATGAACAGAGGGCGCGAGCTTGTCGGCCAGGGCGTCGACTTCGTCCTCGTCGAGCGGCGTCCGCGAGAGATCATCGTGCTCAGCGGCTCCCCCTGGACCGCATTCGGCGCCAACCCGCGCCGCCCCAATTGACGATCAGCCCCGAAGGAGTGATTGCCATGGCTATCACCTGGGACCCCACCGATGTCCCAACCGTCGCCGCCGAGGACCTCGCTGCCCCGATGCGCCGGCTGATCGCGGAAGGCCGCGGGCTCGTGCTTCTGCGCGGGCTCACTGCAGAGGATGCGAAGATCGTCGAGGAGTGCCTGCGCCAGCGTCTCGGCAAAGAGCCTTCGGTCGAGCTGGCGGCGCTGATGCGCTTCAGGGCGCTCGTGGATGTTTTTGCCTGTCGTCGCCTTAGCGAGTTGCTACTGGAGCGAGGCCATGAGGTGATCGCACCATCGCTGCAGTGCGCGGCTCAAATGAGGCTGAGCCTGAAGTGGGGCTTCAACCCGCGGAAGTTCCATCGAGTCGTCACCGAGCTGCTCGATGGGGGCGATGCGGGCATCTACTTCGTGAGTCGTGAGTTGCTCGACGCTGCCTGACGGCCGCACCTACTGCGACGCAAACCAGGCGACCGCCAGGATCGCCAGGAGAAATGCAGCGATTGCCAGCCATGGAGCTACGCCGCGCGTTTGCACGCTGACTACCCGGGCGGGTGGCAGGGCACGTGCAAGCCGCCCGATCTGCAACTCGCGTTCATGGGCCTCTGCAATGACTTCCGGGCTCAGCGGCGTGCCCGCAGCCTCCTCGTCGGTGCCGAGCGGGGCGGCCGCCGGGTCTGCCGCTGCAACCTTGTCGCCGGTCAGGCCCCGATCGATATCGCCCCTGAGTTGGGCGGAAGTTGATTTTCGCTTACTCATCACGCCGTCCAGGTGGTCTGTCGCACCTGGACGACCAACGGCGCATCAGCCGCCAAGTTCCGTGACGCCCGCTCCGAACCTCGCTTGCGCTCGCGGGCAGATTCGGAGCCTTGCGATCCAGGAGAGATTCCGGTCTCACCAGTGCCAGGGCCGGATCCTGCCGTGATAGATCCAGTGGAACTCGCGATTGAGCCACGGCTTCGGATAGCCCCAGGCTTTCCAGTAGGGCGGTTGATAGGGCCGCGGCACGCAGACGGTCTTGCCGCGGCAGATCGGCCGCCAGTAGCCGGCGTCGTAATAGGGATAGTATCCGCGGGGCTCATACCTGTAGGCGTAGGGATCGGCGACGAAATAGCCGCTCACCGTCCTCGGCCGGGGGGCAGGATAGTAGGCGGGTCGGTAATCCCGGCCCTCATCCCAGGCCCGATAACCTTCCGCGTAGGACGGCTGTGCTGCCATGGAGGCGCAGGCGAGGGCGGCAACCAGGCCGCCCAACAGGACGAGTGAACGCATGACGGGTCTCCTCGCGCGGCAATCGCGGACCGTTTCCGATCGGATTATATGTACTTGTAAACGATGCTGCCGTCGCGCCGCATCGACCGGTAGGCTTTATGAAGTCTGAAGCCCGACCCCCGCGACGGCCTGCATCTGGCCAGATCCCCCATCCCGGGCTATAAGCGCGCTCAATAGCAATCGCGCCGGCCGGCATAGCTCAGTTGGTAGAGCAACCGCCTTGTAAGCGGTAGGTCGGGGGTTCAAGTCCCTCTGCCGGCACCAGCTCCCAATAGTGCCTGACTGACCAGGAGCGCCGAGCGGCTGACGGCATTAGAAGGCGTGAGCTTGGGAAGCCTTGGCCACTGCCACGGTTGCCGGAAGGGCCAGCGGCGCAATCACCTCAGCCGAAGCAGATCGCTCTTCAAGACCCTGCCGGCGGTTCTCCCTTGCGGAGAGCCGTTGAAATTGCTGATCTTGGCTAGCTCAACGTCGGCTTACTCTTCACAAAACGGCGATAACCAAAGGCAGGCCCGTGTTCATCCGTGTTGTAGATGTATTGCAGACTGTTTCCTTCCAAAGTAAAGCTCTTGGAGCAGCCGATGCCAGACTAGGGGCCGCCCAATACAATCATAAATTGAGAAATCGTCTGCGCATTGTCTGGAATTCCGCAGTGGGAGGAGCGCGGAATCATGATTGACATACTCATCGCGGAAGACGAGCCAGCCATCCTCGAATCCTTGAATTTCATACTGGGTCGCTGTGGTTGGATCGTCGACTCGGTGAGAGACGGTGAGGAGGCGCTCGATGCCGTCCGCCGTCACAAGCCGCGCTTGCTGCTGCTCGACATCATGCTGCCCAAGCGCAGCGGCCTCGATGTCCTCAAGTCAATGCGCGCCGATCCCCGCCTGAACCACATTCCGGTCCTGATCCTCACCGCGCGTGGCCAGCAGCATGACCGCCAACTGGCGCAGGAGCTCAAAGCCGACAGCTTCGTCACCAAGCCGTATTCGAATGAAGAAGTCATCCGGGAGGTGCGGCGCCTTCTGGATCGGGGCTGAGACAGGTTTGCGATGGCCAAGCGCCCGTTCGTCAAGGAAGAAGATGCGCGAAAAGCGGCTGAGGCCGTCTTCTTTGCCCAGATCTGCGGGGCCTTGCTCCTGCTTCCTCCGATCATCAATCTGTTCAACAAGCGGTTATCGCTGTTCGGCGTGCCGCTCGAAGTGCTCTATCTCTTTCTGGTCTGGATAGTGCTGATCGCGAGTGCGGTCGTCATTTCAGCCAGCGTGCCGAGGGCGTCTGCCGATGAACAGCTGGGCGAGGAACCAGCGCAGCCGACGAACGAGTCCGGAAAAGAGGGTGGATAATGCTCTCTCCGGATTTCGTCATTCTGACGGCCATTGCCTACGTTGGTTTCCTGTTCATCCTGGCCTATGTTTCGGACGCGCGCGCCAAACGCGGCAAGTCGGGCATCTTCCGCTCCCCCTTCGTCTACACGCTCTCGATCTCGGTCTATTGCACGAGCTGGACGTTCTACGGCGCGGTCGGCACGGCAGCGCGCGACGGCCTCGAATTCCTTGCCATCTATCTCGGGCCGACGCTGGTCTTCGTCGGCTGGTGGCTCATTCTGCGCAAGCTGGTTCGGATCAGCCACTCGCAACGCATCACCTCGGTGGCCGACCTCCTGTCGTCGCGTTTTGGCAAGTCGAGCCGGCTCGCCGTCCTGGTGACGCTGATCGCCGTTGTCAGCGTGACCCCCTACATCGCGCTTCAGCTCAAGGCGATTACCAGCTCGATTCAAGCCGTCTCCAGCGCGACAGGCTCGAGCGGCGGGACGCTCGTCGGATTGGATGACGTAAGGCTCGCCTTCGGCATCGCGACGGTGATGGCGATCTTCACCATCCTTTTCGGCACCCGCAACGTCGACGCGCGAGAGCAGCATCACGGCGTGGTTGCGGCGATCGCTTTCGAGGCGGCGGTGAAGCTGGTCGCATTCATCGCTGTCGGCATCTTCGTGGTCTACGGTCTGGGGGGCGGGTTCGAGAAGGTCTACGCCCGCGCTCTGGAGGCCGGCATAGACATTCACGAGAAGGGCGACTTCGGGACGCGCTGGGTTGCCGTGCTTGTCCTTTCCTCCGCTGCCGTCATCTGCCTGCCGCGCCAGTTCCAGATCACGATCGTGGAGAACTCCGACGAGAACCACCTGCGCACCGCCGGCTGGGCGTTCCCGACCTACCTGTTCCTGATGAGCGTGTTCACTTTGCCGATCGCGCTCTATGGGCTGGCGACGCGGCCTGCGGACTCAAATCCCGACATGTTCATCCTGGCGCTGCCCATGTCCGCAGGAAATGACGCGTTGGCGCTCTTCGCCTTCATCGGCGGCTTTTCCAGCGCGACCTCGATGATCATCGTGGCGTCGATCGCTTTGTCCATCATGGTCTCGAACCATGTGGTCATGCCGATCGCGCTCCGCCGGTCCAACAACCTCGAAGCGACCGGGGACAGAGATATTGCCCAGCTCCTTTTGCGCAGCCGCCGGATCTCGATCGCAGGCATGCTGTTTCTCGGGTTCGTCTACTTCTGGCTCACGGGCGACTCCGGCGCCCTGGCACCCATCGGGTTGATCTCGTTCGCTGGGGTCGCGCAATTCCTGCCTTCGATGCTCGCTGCGCTCTATTGGCGGCATGCAACGGTGCATGGCGCGATCAGCGGCACGCTGGTCGGCTTCATCACCTGGGCGTGGACGACCTTTCTGCCCAGCTTCCAATCGACCAGCCCTGCCATAGCGACGCTGATGGCGGAAGGGCCCTGGGGCATCTCCATTCTGCGGCCGCAGGCTCTGTTCGGGATGGAGGGCTTCGATCCGCTCGTCCACTCGGTGTTCTGGACCCTCCTGTTCAATGCGGGAACGCTGGTGTGCGTCTCGCTGGCAACCAGCCAGAGCGCGCTGGAGCGGATCCAGGCAACGCTGTTCGTCGACATTTTCAGACGTCATCCCGGCAGCCAGCCGCAGATCCTGCGTGGGTCGGCGACGACCGACGAGCTGTTCTTCGTGGCCGAACGTGTTCTGGGCTGGCAGCGGGCGAAGGAGCTTTTCGAAACCTCCGACGTCCCGCACAGGGGTGCATCACTCCCGTTCGGGGTTTCGTCTGCATTCATTACCAAGCTGGAGCGGGAGATGGCGGGCTCGATCGGTGCCGCCTCCGCCCACGTTCTGCTGTCCAAGGTCGTGGCCGGCGATTCCGTTTCCCTCGAGGAAATGATGCGCATCGCCGACGAAACCCAGCAGGTCATCGAATACTCGCATGAGCTCGAGCAGAAATCGATCGAGCTTCGCTCCACGGCACAGCAATTGCGCGAGGCCAACAGCCTGCTTCAGGAATTGCACCGTCAGAAGGACGACTTCCTCTCCCAGGTGAGTCATGAGGTACGCACGCCCATGACGTCCATTCGTTCTTTTTCAGAAATTCTTTTGATGGATGAAGATTTGAATGCTGATCAGAGGCAGCGCTTCGTTTCGATCATTCACCAGGAAAGCGTGCGCCTGACCAAGCTCCTGGACGAAATCCTCGACCTCAGCGCCCTCGAGCACGGGGAGAGCGACTGGGAGAACACTTCGGTCGACGCGGAGCAGGTTCTCGACCGGGCGATCGCCGTGTGCGAGGCGCTGGCTCGCCAGAAATCCGTGACCGTCGAGAGCAGATCGCGCGCCAGGGCAGGTCGGGTCTACGCGAACGCCGACCGGCTGTCGCAGGTGTTCATCAATATCATTGCCAACGCCATTTCGCACAACAATGCCGAGGATCCCAAGGTCCAGATCACATCGTGGACCACGGCCGAAACCTATGTCGTCGAGATTTGCGACAACGGGCCGGGAATTCCGAAAGAGTACCGGAGAAAGATTTTCGACAAGTTCGTTCGCGCGAGCCCCGCAGCGGACGTATCGACGCCCACCTCGGGATTGGGATTGGGTCTGAACATCAGCTACACCATCGTGAAGAAAATGAATGGGGCTCTCGAGCTGGTCGATGGGCATCTGCCGGGCGCGTGTTTTCGCATTGTCCTCCCGCTCGAGGGAGTCGGAGTGAAAGCCGAGAGAGCAAGAGTCTCGGGATAGGAATGAACTTTCGGTTCAATCCGATCTTTTCGGTTTCAGAGGCAGTGCCCTCACTTTGAAAATGGCTCGTGCGCGCGCTCGAACGGCCCGGCCTCAGATGATCGTCGCCGGGGCCGGCTCCTGCCTATGCTCGCAATCCTGGCGGCTGCAGAGGAGGCAGGATGGGCCGACCAGGACACGATTGCGTGAATCGGCGAGATCGAGACCCTGCCCGTAGACGATGCGGTCTGCATGCAGGATGTCGCAGGCAAGCATGATGCTGAACGTGATGGGCTGTTCCTGGTAGGCTGCAATCTGTTTCGTCACCGCTTTCGCAATCAGCAGATAGCGCGCGCCATTCGTGAATTCAGAGATTTGCCGGACGACCTTCCCCGTGCTCGGCGCCGAATAAATCGGCCACAGCGGACAGCCGTGGCCAAGGATCGGCAGGATGAGGCCGGGAATCGGAAAGCGCTTGGTCAGCCTCCCGGCCGGATCGGCACGGAGGAAGCCAAACGGCACGCCCTCGGCACCTTTCCTCCGCAAGGTCACGAACCGATGGGCGACCTGTTCGAAGCTTGCGTCGTAAATATGGCTGAGCAGGTCGATGTCATAGCGCCGGGACTCGGCATCGTTGAGAAAGGCATCATAGGGCATCACCATCGCGCCGGCGACGTAGGACGACAGCGCCCGGCGCGCCAGCTGCGAGGCTTCCTTGGTCGTCAGTGAGAGCCTTTTGACCTGATCCTCCAGCAGCTCAGGCGCAGCATGCTCGGCATAAATGCGGCACATCTGGAAACGCCGCGTGGCGGGGGTCGTCGAAACCCGGAACCAGAGGGTACGAGACTGAGGATCGAAACTGTGCTGACCGGTGAACGCCTGCCCGGAACGACACTCGATCCCGAACCGCCGTCTCAGGGCATCGCCCAAATCCGGTTCGCTGATGATGCCGTTCCGCTCCACCTCGCGCCGCAGGAAATCGGCGTTTATCTCCAGCTCAGGGAAATGATTGTTGGCAGCGATTATCGCATCCTCGACCTCTCGCAACGGCGAGACGATCCTCTGCCGCGAGGCGGTCTGGTCGAAGTACGAGACGAGATTCTTGAGAATGCCCGTGAGATCCTCCGCTTCGCCATTTATGTTTCGGAGGAACCGGTCTCGATCTGCTTCCGTCAGATCCGGCACGCCCGACAGAATTTCGGCACTGGATCGGATGCCGGCAATGCGGTTGAGCACCTGATGCAGCATCTCGGACAGGAGCGGATCGGACTTGAGCCGATTCGCATAAGCCTCCATGCCCGCGACAGAATCAATATAGGCCCGATGCAGCCGCGCCATGGCGTGCGCAGCCTCGGGGTGACGGGCGACGAGATCCCGGATGCTCGCAGCGTCGATCTCGAGGCCATTGAGGAGCGGCTCCGACAGCAGCTCCTCGAGGGCATGGATCGTCCGCTGCTCGGCATCCCCCGATAGCCGGTCGACATCGAGGTTCAGCCGCTCGGCGATGCGCAGCAGAAGCCGTCCGCCGACCTCTCTCTTATTGTTCTCGATGAGATTCAGATAGCTCGGCGAGATTCCGACTGCTCGGGCGAGCGCCGCCTGCGAGAGATTGAGCGCATTTCTTCTTCTGCGAATCTGAATTCCGACGGGAGCGCGCATCGCTGCCGGAGGCTTTCTGTCTGGTCGTCGTCTCTGTCAAGAATTGACAAAATTGACTTTACTAATCGCGGCGAGTTTACAAAAAACGCCGGACTAATCAAGCACGTATTGTGTTTTACTTCTTTTGAGCAACACTCATAGGAGGGAACAGGAGCCGTTGCTGCGCTCAAAGGAGGAAGCGAGATGTCCAAGTCGAAAGTCAGCAGGCGATCGGTGCTGAAGGGCGCTGCCGGATTGGCAGCGATAACGGGGTCGCCGTACATTTTCAGCAAGACCGCCTGGGCAGAGAACTATTGCAACGCCCCCGGCAAGACCGCGATTTTCGGCTTCAATGTCCCGCAGACCGGTTCCTACACGGAGGAAGGTCTCGACCAGCTCAAGGGCTATCAGCTCGCTGTCAAGCACATCAACGGCGAGGGCGACGGCGGGCTCCTCAACACACTGAAGCCCAGGGCCCTCAAGGGCAACGGCATCCTCGGCAAAAAGGTCGAGTACGTTACCGGCGACACCCAGACGAACACCGACGTCGCCCGCGACAACGCACGTCGCATGATCGAGCGCGACAAGGCCATCATGGTGACGGGTTGCGTCACATCCGCCGAGGCGATTGCCCAGCAGGCCCTGTGTCAGGAAAAGGGCGTCATCTACATGTCGGGCCTGACGCATTCCAACGATACGACGGGTAAGGACAAGCGCCGTTACGGCTTCAGGCATTTCTTCAATGCCTACCAGTCGGGCGTTGCCATTGCGCCTATCCTGGCCAAGGAATACGGCAAAGATCGCCGCGCTTACCACCTCACGGCCGACTATACCTGGGGTTGGACGCAGGAAGAGTCCATCAAGAATGCGACCGAAGCGCTCGGCTGGCAGACCGTTGCGACCGTTCGCACGCCGCTCGGCCTCGGTGACTACTCGCAGTATCTCACCCCGGTCCTGAATTCCGGCGCCGACGTCCTCATTCTCAACCACTACGGCCACGACATGGTGAACTCTCTGCCGCAGGCGGTGCAGTTCGGCCTTCGTGACCGTCAGGCCAACGGGAAGAACTTCGAGATCATCGTCCCGATGTTCTCCGAACTGATGGCCATCGGCGCCGGCGATGCGGTGAAGGGCATCATCGGGACCTCGAACTGGCACTGGGCGCTCGATGACGAAGGGACCAAGGCATTCACCAAGTCCTATGGTGAGGAATATGGTGCGCCACCTTCGCAGTCGTCGCACACGGGCTACGTGCAGGCGATTCTCTATGCGGACGCCGTTGAGCGTGCCGGCACCTTCTATCCGCCTGAGGTCATCAAGGCTTTGGAAGGCTTTGAATTCGACGGCATGGGCAACGGCCCCACGCTCTACCGCGACAGCGATCACCAGTGCTTCAAGGAAGTTCTGGTCGTCCGCGGAAACGAGAATCCGAGCAGCAAGTTCGACGTGCTGCAGGTGATCGGAAAGACATCCCGCGAGGAAGTCACATACGATCCAGCCATTTTCGGTGGCGAGCTCGGACCGTACGAGCCCAACCAGTGCTGAATTGAAGGCGCCCGGCGTTTCACAAAAATGCCGGGCGCCTCTTTTCAGGCCACTTTCGTTTTTCGGATCTGTTTCCGCCGGGGAAACTCATGGATGCGTTCTTGGCGCAGCTGCTCAATGGCCTCGATAAGGGCGGCGCCTACGCGCTCATCGCGCTCGGCCTCACGCTCGTCTTCGGCACACTGGGCGTCGTCAACTTCGCGCATGGCGCGTTGTTCATGCTCGGCTGCTTCTGTGCGGTCACTTTCCGCTATCTGATCACCATTCAGACGGTCACGATCGACCCGACGCGGCTTTCCCCTTGGGGGCAGCCTGTCGAAATCCGCACTCCGCTGGTGCAAAACTGGTTCGGCGACTTCGGGGCCGTGCTGGTCGACTACTCGGTGCCGATTTCGATCCTGCTGGCGATCCCCGTCATGCTCGCCATCGGCATTGCCATGGAGCGTGGCCTGATCAAGCACTTCTACAAGCGCAGCCATGCGGAACAGATCCTCGTCACGTTCGGCCTGGCCATCGTGCTTCAGGAAATCGTGAAGAGCTTTTTCGGCGCCAATCCGATTCCGCAGCCCATTCCGTCTGCTCTGCGTAGCGCGGCCGATATCGGATCATGGCTGGGGATGGCACCTCATACGCTGACGTATCCGTGGTGGCGCCTGATTTATCTTCTCTTTTCTCTGGCCGTCATCGGTGGGGTCTTTGCGTTCCTCCACTTCACCACGTTCGGCATGGTCGTGCGCGCCGGTATGGCGGACCGCGAGACTGTGGAGCTGCTCGGGATCGACGTGGACCGTCGTTTCACGATCGTATTCGGCTTAGCGGCCGTTGTGGCCGGCGTGGCCGGTGTCATGTACACGCCGCTGCTGCCACCGCATTACCATCTCGGAATGGACTTCCTGGTCTTAAGTTTCGTCGTGGTGGTCGTCGGCGGCATGGGCTCCCTTCCGGGTGCCGTGGCCGCAGGTTTTCTTCTCGGAATTCTGCAATCCTTCGCGTCGATGACAGAGGTGAAGTTGCTCATCCCCGGCATTGACCAGGTCATCATCTATCTCGTGGCAGTGCTTGTCCTGTTGACCCGCCCACGCGGGCTGATGGGTCGCCGCGGCATCATGGAGAGCTGAGCCGCCATGTTTTCACTGTCGCGCAAAGATTTGTTGTCGCTCGGGATCTTTTCGGCGGTCGTGCTGACGATGCCGATATGGCTGACACCATTCGGCGCCGCCTACCCGGGCCTGATGCAGAAATTCGCCATCTACGCGGTCTTCGCAATCGGCTTCAATATCCTGTTCGGATTGACCGGGTACCTGAGCTTCGGGCACGCCGCGTTCCTGGGGGTGGGGTCCTACACGACCGTCTGGTCGTTCAAGCTCCTGAGCATGGACATCATACCAGCCATCGTCCTCGCCGTGCTGACGGCGGGCGCATTCTCCGCTGCGATTGGCTACTTCTGTTTGAGGCGCTCCGGAATCTACTTTGCCATTCTGACGCTCGCTTTTGCGCAGATGTGCTACAGTCTCGCTTATTCCGTGCTGACACCGATCACGAACGGCGAGACCGGACTCCTCCTGGCGCGCAATGATCCCCGCATCATCGATGCGGCGCTCGGCCTGAAGGAGGCGAGCGCGGGATTGCCGAAGCCGAGCCTTCTTGGATTCGAGGTTGGTGCTTACTTCGGCTTCTACGTCTGCGCGTTCGTGTTGATCGTCTCATTCTACATCTCGCAGAAGATCTTCGCCTCGCCTTTCGGGTTGGCGCTTCGGGGGATCAAGTCGAACCAGACCCGCATGAACTACACCGGGTTCAATACCAAACCCTACATGTTGGCCGCGTTCATCATCTCCGGCATGTTCGCCGGGCTGGCGGGCGCACTACTCTCCGTGACCGACCCGCTTGCCGGTGCGGAGCGCATGCGGTGGACCGAATCCGGCAATGTCGTCCTGATGACGATCCTGGGCGGAGTCGGCACGCTATTCGGCCCGGTGCTCGGTGCTTGGCTGATCAAGTACTTCGAAAACATTTTCTCGGCCATCAACGAGCAGATGCTGCATAGCTTCTTCTCGTTCCTCCCTGGCGGCCTCGAGGATGTGTTCGTCATGGTTCTCTCCAAGTTCGTCGGAGAGGGCTGGCATCTGACCCTCGGCCTGATGTTCGTGCTCATCGTGGTCTTCCTGCCGGGCGGGATCGTCGAGGGTGTGCAGCGCCTTTATCACCAATGGCAGCAGCGCCATTCGAAACCCGAGGAAGCGCTCAGCGCTCAACCTGCGGAGTGACTTCGATGCTCAAGAATTCCGCAAATGCGGTTCTGCATGTTGCCGACGTGAAGAAAAACTTCGGCGGCCTCCAGGCTCTGTCGGACATAGACCTCCAGTTCGAAGAAGGCCAGACGCACGCCATCATCGGGCCGAACGGTGCCGGCAAATCGACCCTGCTCAACGTCATCGTGGGCCGCATCCCGCCGTCCAGCGGCGCCGTGATTTTCGACGGGACAGTGCTGACCGGCAAGGCGCCGCACCAGATCAACCAGCTCGGCATTTCACGCGTGTTTCAGACGCCCGAGATCTTCTCCGACCTGCCCGTGGTGCAGAACGTCATGGCTGCGGCGTTCGCGCGGCGGGACGGAGCATTCAAGATAAACCTGTTCCGCAGGGTCGAGGGGGAGAAGGAAATCCGCGAGCAGGCGGAGGAGGTGCTGCGCGACGTTGGTCTCTATGAGCAGCGCGATGCGCACTCAGGATCGCTGTCGCGCGGCGACAAGAGACGCCTGGAGCTCGCCATGTGCCTGATCCAGAAGCCCCGTCTCCTGCTCCTGGACGAGCCGACGGCCGGCATGTCGCGGCACGACACGAACAAGACCATAGATCTCCTCCGGAAGATAAAATCCCGCGGAATGACGAAGGTGATCATCGAGCACGACATGCACGTCGTCTTCTCGCTGGCAGACCGGATAACCGTGCTGGCGCATGGGCGGATCATCGCCTCGGGGCAGCCGGCGGAGATAAAGGATGATCCGCGTGTGAAGGAAGCCTACTTGGGGAGTGCTCTGGAATGACCGTTGCAGCCATTGAAAGGCCCCCTGCGGTCACAACCGCCATCGATGCCGCCGGCGACTTCTTCGCGATGCGCAATGTCCATGCGTATTACGGCGAGAGCTACATCGTGCAGGGGGTGTCGCTGGAGCTGGGCAAAGGCCAAATCCTGGCGCTCCTCGGCAGAAACGGTGCCGGCAAGACGTCGACCCTGCGTACGATCGCCCGGACCGGCCAGCCGGAATTGCGTGCGGGCGAAATCTGGCTCGAAGGTAAGCCGATCCACACGATGAAGTCGTTCCAGGCAGCGCAGAACGGGATTCAGCTCGTTCCCGAGGATCGGCGGATCATCCCTGGCATGACGGTCGAGGAAAACCTGATCCTCGCCCAGGTCGCCCCGGGCCACGGCTGGGATCTCGAAAAGGTCTATACGCATTTTCCGCGCCTGGCGGAGCGGCGAAACCAGGAAGGAGTCACCCTTTCCGGGGGGGAGCAGCAGATGCTGGCAGTCGCACGCGCGCTGTCACGAGAGGTCAAGCTCCTGTTGCTCGACGAGCCTTACGAAGGATTGGCTCCAGTCATCGTGCAGGAAATCGAGCGGATTCTGTACGGCATCCGGGATCTCGGCATCACGACCATCATCGTCGAGCAGAACGCCGTCGCTGCTTTGCGGATGTCCGATCGCGCCGCCATTCTCGATTCGGGCGAGATCGTCTTTACGGGAAGTGCGAAAGAGCTGCTCGACAACCCGGAGCTTCGGGACGAATACCTCGCCATCTAGGCGGGAGCATATCGAGCGCATTTGGCGGGCAACCCGTCTCGCGCGGGGCTAGATGGGGGTCATCTCGGTTGGGCCATGCGGCCAAACTTCCAGGCCGACTGATCTCCTTTTTCTGATTTGCCAGCGCCGGCCGTCCGAAAAGTAAGGAAGACTGTCGGGCGGCGGCTCGCCGACAGCCAGCCGCAGGATAAGGACGCTGGCGGCAAGGGCCGTTGCGGGGTGGACTTTGCCGCAAGGTGCAGTCATCCTTTCCCCCGTCGCGAGCGGTTCGGCAGGCAACCGGCGTTCCGCATGCGACGCCAAGGGCGATGCCAGGCAGCAAGCAGCCGGCGAGATGGCTTCGAGAGGTCAACAGTTCGTCTTCAGTGTGCGGGAGCTGAGCGGCGCGCTCGGCGATCTCGGTACGCTGCTGCCTCTGATGCTTGGCGCTATTGCCGTGGCCGGACTGGCGCCTGCTCCCGTGCTGCTGGGCTTCGGCCTGTTCTATCTGGCAACCGCCATCCACTACCGGCTGCCCATTCCTGTGCAGCCCATGAAGGCCGTCGTCGCGGTGATGCTCACGACCGAGATCAGCCCCGCGACGCTCGCGTCGAGCGGTGTCCTGATCGGCTTGACGCTGCTGGTGCTCGGGTTGACCGGATGGATCAGCTGGCTTGCTCGCCTCGTGCCCCAGTCCGTTCTTGCCGGGCTGCAGCTCGGGCTGGGCCTGGCGCTCGCGCTCGTAAGCCTCGATCTGATGGCGACCCAGCCGGTCGTTGCGGCCGTGACCGCCGGATCCCTCGTCGCACTTTTATTTTTGCCCCGCTATCCCTCCGCGATCATCGCGCTGACGGTTGCCTTGGTCCTGGGATATCTCCTCGGCGCCCCCGGCATCGAGCTGGCAAATGCGACTTCCGTTTCGATCCCGGTCCCGTCGCTGCCCACCTTCGACGAAGTGGAGCGCGCTCTTTCCGTGCTCGTTCTACCGCAGCTCCCTTTGACGTTCACCAACGCCATCCTGCTGACGGCCCTTGTCGCGGGTGATTACTTCGAGGACCGGGCCAAGCACGTGACGCCAGCGCGGTTGTCTTTGACAAGCGGTCTCGCCAACCTCCTTCTCACGCCGTTCGGCGCTTTGCCGATGTGCCATGGGGCAGGGGGGCTTGCAGCTCACTACCGCTTCGGCGCTCGCACCGGCGCGGCACCGCTGAGCCTTGGCCTTGTCCTCATCGCAGCTGCGTTCTTGCCCGGCGCTGGCGGCTTGGCGGTGCTCGCTGCCATCCCCGTCGCCGGGCTCGGGGCCCTTCTGCTGATCGCCTCGGGCGAGCTGGCACTTACCAAGCGGCTCTTCGATTCGAAGCCCTCCTGCTGGCCGGTGATCGCCACGACCGCCGCCGTCACTCTTTGGGCTGATCCTTTCTGGGGGCTGCTGGCAGGCTCCGGCGCCGAGCTGGTCAGGATGGTGGCTGTTCGTGCTTTCCGGAGAGAGGCCAAGAGTTGAGTTGCACGAGGGCAGAGGCGGTAAGCCGAATTCCCGTCGTTCCGTCCAGGCGATCCGCGGCTAGCACAGGTGCAGGTGGGAAGCTTGACGCGACTTCTGAGCCGTAGCTAACTCGAAAAGGACAGAGCTCTTGCTGTTGTGCCACCAATGGCCGACCAGGCGCGGAGAACCAAGATGAATCAACCGAAGCGAAAGACCGAGCTGCGCCGCGACGCGGGAGGGCGTGCCGCACACGACGTCGGTGGTTTGGATTTCGGCCCGATCGATCGCACCGAGCACGATCTGGCGCTCTGGGAAAAGCGGGTCGACGCCATGCTGGTCCTGTTGACCGGCCCGAAAAAAGGCGCGTTCAAGGTCGATGCCCTGCGCCGCGTCATCGAGGATTACGGCCAGCAGCAATACGATTCGACCGCCTACTACGAGAAGTGGATCCGGGCCATCCGCAACCTGCTCGTCGAGCAGGAAGTGCTCACCAGAGCCGAAGTCGAGAGCAAGGTCGCGGCCGTCGAGGCGGCCATGCGTGCCGCCGGGCGCGAGCTCGTCGGCGGTTCCGTGCCCTGGGATGCGATGGAGTCGCCGATCTGATGGAGATTGCTCCGCGCTTCCGGCCGGGCGATCTGGTCCGGGTCGATGATAGAATGGCGCTCGGCCATTGCCGGACGCCTTGGTACCTGCGCGGGAAAACAGGCGTCATCGCCAGCGTGCACGGCGCCTTTCATGATCCCGAGAAACTTGCGTATCACAAACCGGGACTTCCGCGGCAGGTTCTCTACAAGGTGCGCTTCAGGCAATCCGATCTCTGGGCGGGATATGCGGGGAGTCCGCGAGATCAGCTCGAGGCCGACATTTATGAGCACTGGCTCATCAGGGCCGATGGTGAGGCAAGGAGCGACAGCCATGCCGCCGCATGACGACCATGATCACGATCACGACCACGACCATGCACATGGCGACGGGCAACCGCATCGGCACCCGCCACAACGCGATCACGATGCTGATCCGGCTTCACCTTACGAGGTGCTCGAGCGGGCGATCCGCGAGCTGCTGATCGAAAAGGGTGTGCTGACGGCGGATGAGATCAGCGCCCAGGTCGACCTCATGGACAGCCGCACGCCGGCGCTCGGGGCGAAGGTCGTCGCGCGCGCCTGGGTCGATCCGGCCTACAAGACGCGCCTTCTGGAAAACACGCGCGCGGCGCTGGCTGAGCTCGGGATCGACATCGGCACCCTGGCCGATTTCCGTACCGTCGAGAACACGCCGGACGTGCACAATGTCGTGGTCTGCACGCTCTGCTCCTGCTATCCGAAGCTGCTGCTGGGCATTCCGCCGGCCTGGTACAAGAGCTTGGCCTATCGCTCGCGCGTGGTGGTTGACCCGCGAGGCGTACTCAAGGAGTTCGGCCTCGTGCTTCCAGCCGATACCGAGGTGCGCGTCCATGATTCGACGGCGGATTTGCGTTATCTCGTACTGCCGCGACGGCCTGATGGGACTGACGGCTGGAGCGAAGAGCAACTCGCGGAGATCGTCACGCGCGACTGCATGATCGGCACGGCCGTGCCAGAGGTGCACCGTACCCGTCCTGCGGCAGCGTAGCCGCATCAACGCTTAAGTGCCATAAGATTGCATCTGCGTCGCAGCGAGCCGGGCTAACCTCTAGAACTTTAACAAATTCGTTACGCACGTCCGCCTTTATTGAACGGCCAACAGTATCACCTCTGGCCGCGCGGACGTGCTGCATCATGCCCCCCACTGCCAATCAGACCTCCGGTCTATTCGGCATCGCCTTTCTGCAGGCGGTGAGGCGACTGTTGCCACAGCTCCTGCTGGCGATGATCGCGGCGGGGCTCGCGACGTTCCTGGCGCAGTCCTGGATAACCCCGCGCTACGTCGCGGAGGCGCGGCTCCTGCCCGACGAGAACTCCGCTGCGCACAGCGATCTTGAAGCTCATCTCAAGGCGCTGAAGGACCCGATCCGGCTTTTCGAAGTCGCGACCGAGCTCGGGCTCAAGAGAGTGCCGGAATTCAGTGGGAAGAAGCGCGGAAGCATACCGATCCTGTCGCAGTTCTGGTCCGACAGATCCGGGCCTCTACAGCGGCTTCAGGACCAGGATGAGCGCGTGCTCGCTGCCGTCTACGAGAAATATTCCGTGAGCATGGCCGGTGACGGCACGATCCGGGTGAGCTTCACGGCGTCCGATCCACAACTTGCTGCGCGTTTCGTGAACCGCCTGGTCGAAGTCTACCTCGCCGGCCTGTGGTCGCCTCAGCCCTCTGCGTCGGAATCGAAACCGACCAGCATTCACGATGTGTTGTGGGCGGAGGCGCCGGAAAAGCCGGTTTTCCCGCGCAAGGGTCCGATGGCCATCCTAGCCATGGTCCTCATGTTGCTCCTGGGCCTCGGCGGCATAGCGCTGCGCGAGGCGATCCACACGACGCCGCGGCGGGGCAGGCAACCTGTGGAGGACCTAACCGCGGCAGAGGAGAACAACGCCGCCGCCCTCGGCTTCCGCAAGCTGCGTTCGCCGATTGCAGTGGCGGATCATCTGCTTGCCCTTCCCGCTGCCGATCGCGGTTGCCGTACGATGGTTGCAGGCGAGGAGCCCGATATCGATGCCACAGCCGAGGCTTTGGCGCTGGCGGACGCTCTCACCGCCGGCGGGCGCCGCGTGGTGCTCGTCAGATGGAGCAGGACCGGAGGCGAGGTGTCGGGAGCGCCGGCAATGCAGGGGACTTTGGGGTTCAATGATCTCCTCGAAGGGCGTGCCTCGTTCGAAGAGATCATCTCCCGCCTGCCGGGCAGCCCCGCCCATGCCATCGCGGCGGGCTCGGCGTTGCGTGATGAGAAGGCGGCGCTCGATCCCAATCTCCTCAGCCTCGTGCTCGACACGCTGGATGAGGTCTACGATCACATCGTCGTCCTGGCCGAGCATGGCGAAGCGCGGGTTCTGTTCGAGGTGCTCGAAGGCCGGTTCGACGCATGCATCTCGGTCGGCGAGGCCGGACGGCCTGCCGGGATTCTGACGGCGAGTTTCGACCGGTTCCTCGGGTTCGAGGTGAGCGACATCCATGTGCTGCGCGTGGAGCGGCCGCGACAGAAAGCGCAGCCAATCACACCGTCGCCCGCACTGCAGACGCGGCTTGCGTGAAAGTGGTCTCAGGCCCGGCGTCCGGCTCGTTCCGGGGCTCCATCAGCTTCCCCGGCCTCGTCAGGGCGCGACATCCAGCGGACCAGGAGGGCAGCTGGCACGACCCAGGCCAAGCCGCCGACGACGTAGAACACGACCTCGACCCACTTGCTGGAATTGACCTGCAGCACGATCGCGACCGCCATGACGAGGAGCGCGTAGATCGCAATGAAGATCATGAGCAGGATAGCGCCGATAAACTTGCGGGTGCGGATATTCACCTTGATGCTTTCTCCGTGGGTCTCTGCGATCACCGCGCCGACTGGGCGCATTGCTTGAGCTGAGGGCCCCTACTATCAGAAATCGGCCAGTCATTTTCGGGAAAGATCGACACATGCCCGAGCCGCAGGTAGCGCACACAGCCGCGGTGATCCGAGAGCGCGAGCCTGACACCCGCGCCGTCAGGGCGTGGCTTTATTTCATGGCCGCGCTGATCGTCGCCATGGTCGTGGTCGGCGGCGCGACGCGGCTCACCGACTCCGGCCTGTCGATCACCGAATGGCAACCTCTGCTCGGCGCCATTCCGCCCCTCAGCGAGGCCGATTGGCACGAGGCCTTCGCCAAGTACCAGCAGATTCCCCAGTATCAGCTCGTCAACAAGGGGATGAGCCTCGAGGAGTTCCAGTTCATTTACTGGTGGGAGTGGGCACATCGCTTTCTGGGACGCTTCATCGGAGTCGCGTTTGCGATTCCGTTTCTCTGGTTCTGGGCGGCGGGGCGGCTGCCGAAAGGCACGCCGATGAAACTTGCGGGTGTTCTGGCGCTCGGCGCTGTGCAGGGTTTCGTCGGCTGGTTCATGGTGAAGTCGGGCTTGGTCGACCGGATCGATGTCAGCCCGTTCCGGCTCGCGCTGCATTTGATCGTCGCATTGATCATCCTGGCCTGCATCGTCTGGCTGGCGCTCGATCTGAGAAAGGAGAGCGGATCGGTGCGGCTGCGCACGGTGACGCGGGGACAGAAGCGGCTGGCGGCGACCCTGGTCGGTCTCGTTCTCCTGCAGTCGCTGCTTGGGGCCTTCGTTGCCGGCCATAATGCGGGCCTCACCTACAACACGTGGCCGCTGATGGACGGGCGATTCATTCCCGAAGGGCTCGGCACGCTGTCGCCCTGGTGGCTGAACATTTTCGAGAACATCACGACCATACAGTTCAACCACCGGATGGTGGCCTATCTGCTCGCGGGCTTGGCGCTCACCCAGTTCGTCTGGATCTTGAGGACAGCCGATGACGAGGCGCTGACGCGCTCGGCCGGAATCCTGGCGCTCGGGATCTTCGTTCAGGCCGGGCTTGGCATCTGGACGCTTCTCGAAGTCGTGCCGCTCTGGCTTGGCCTTGCACATCAGGCAGGCGCGGCGATCGTGCTGATCCTGGCTGTGCGGCACGCACATGCTGTGATGCGCGCGCCGGCCGTTGGTAAGGCGGTCTCCGGCAGCTACTCGGCGAGCCCGAGCATCAGCTGAATGTTCTGAACGGCCGCACCTGACGCGCCCTTGCCGAGGTTGTCGAGGCGGGCGACCAGCACGGCTTGCCCGCGTGCCTCGTTGCCGAACACGCGAAGCTCCAGCTTATCCGTGTTGTTGAGCGCCTGCGGTTCGAGGCGCCCGCTCCGCACCGAGCCGTCGGAGGAGGGCACCACCGTCACCAGACCGGATCCCGCAAAGTGGGCGCTGAGCACGGCCTCGATGTCGGCCGGGGTCGGCTTGCCCGGCAACGAGTCCAGGTGAAGCGGTACGCTCACCAGCATTCCCTGCCGAAAATTTGCGACGCTCGGCACGAAGATCGGCCGCCGGGAGAGCAGCGAGTAGGCTTGCATTTCCGGCAGATGCTTGTGCTCGAGGCCGAGGCCGTAGAGCTCGAACGCCGGGGCGCGGCCGCTTTCGTAGGCCTCGATCATGGTCTTGCCGCCACCCGAGTATCCAGAGACGGCGTTTATGGTGAGGGGGTAGTCCTGTGGCAGCAGCCCCGCGGCGACGAGCGGCCGAATGAGCGCGATGACCCCTGTGGGATAGCAGCCGGGATTGGCGACCCGGCGCGCGCTGCGGATGGCGTCCCGCTGGCCGGCATCCATCTCGGGAAATCCATAAACCCAGCCTGGCGCGACACGGTGCGCGGTCGAGGCATCGACGATCCGCGGGCCGCCGTCGGGCAGCGTATCGGCCATGGCGACCGTCTCGCGGGCCGCGTCATCGGGCAGACACAGCACGACGAGGTCCACTTCCCTGAGCAGGGCACGCTTGGCTTCGAGGTCTTTGCGCCTCTCGGGCGCGATGCTGCGGAGCTCGATGGCGGGTATGGCGCGGAGCCGCTCGGCGATGCCGAGGCCGGTGGTGCCGGCCTCACCGTCGATGAACACGGTTGGCTTGCGGCTATGGCTGCTGCTGGTCTGCGCTGGCGAAGCTGATGACATCGCGTGCACCTCCTGTGGGGCATGCAATCCTGGGACAGGACACAAAAAAGCCGCGCGGAACGGCGCGGCTCACGACACCGGACGAAAGTCGGCCGTCATCGCAACCGCGGGAGGAGCTCGCGGCGGCGTCGGCGCAGGTTCTCGAAATGGCCACTCGTCATGCGCGACATATGTGGCAGGGGGAGGGGAGGTGTCAACGGCCAACTGGCCGGCGCTGATCGTGTCGCAATGCCAGCTTGGGCGTTGGCGGCAAGTCGAATCCCGGGCGCAGGGCCCGGGATGACACGGTTGCAATGCTGCCGAGGCGGATCAGCGCTTCGAGAACTGGAAGCTGCGGCGCGCCTTTGCCCGGCCGTACTTCTTGCGCTCGACGGTGCGGCTGTCGCGGGTGAGGAAGCCGCCCTTCTTCAGCACGCTGCGCAGCTCTGGCTCATAGTAGGTCAGCGCCTTCGAGATGCCATGGCGGACGGCACCAGCCTGGCCCGACAACCCGCCGCCGGAGACGGTGGCGACGATGTCGTACTCGTCGGCGCGGTTGGCGGCGTTCAGCGGCTGCTTCAGCAGCATCTGCAGCACCGGACGGGCGAAGTACTGCGCAAAGTCCTTGTCGTTGACGGTGATCTTGCCGTGGCCAGGTTTCAGCCAAACGCGCGCGATCGCGTCCTTCCGCTTGCCGGTGGCGTAAGCGCGACCATACTGATCGAGCTTCTGCACGTGGACGGGAGCGGCGCCGGCCTCGGGCGTACTGCCCGTGAGTGTTCCGAGATCTTCCAGCGACTTGGTGGTATCGGTGGCCATGGGAATCAGGCCCTCACATTCTTTCTGTTGAGCTTGGCGACATCGAGCACTTCGGGGTTCTGGGCCACATGCGGATGCTCGGGGCCCTTGTAGACCCTGAGATTACGCATGAGCTTGCGCTGCAGCGGCCCGCGGGCAAGCATGCGGCCAACGGCAAGCTCGATCACGCGCTCGGGAAACTTGCCTTCCATGATCATGCGCGGCGTGCGGGCCTTGATGCCGCCCGGATAGCCGGTGTGCCGGTAGTAGATCTTGTCGTTGTACTTGTTGCCGGTGAACACGGCCTTCTCGGCGTTGACGACGATCACGTTGTCGCCCATGTCGACGTGCGGCGTGTAGGTCGGCTTGTGCTTGCCTTTGAGGCGGGTGGCAATGAGCGCCGCGAGCCGGCCCACGACGAGGCCCTCAGCGTCGATCAAAACCCATTTTTTCTCCACCTCGCCGGGCTTGGCGACGTAGGTTTTCATGTCGGTGGCTCCAGGGAAACCGGAATCGTAAGGCGTTCAGCTATCGCTGGCACGCGTTCGACGCGTTGATAGGTGAGCGCAGAACCGGCGTCAACATCTTTCTCTGGTCGATCAGAAAAAATCAATGTTTTCAGTGCTGTAGCATAAGCGGTAATATATTACCGTAAATCTCTTCTGTGCCCAGCCCGACGACTTCACGACCTGACGATTTCACGAGTTCACCCCTCACACGCCCTTCTCCGGCGGCAGTGCATACGTCGCGGTCGCATGAGCCACCATCTCCGGTGCGTCGGCCGAATAGATCTCGGCTTCTGCGACGGCCAGGCGCCGGCCCAGTTTCAGCAGGCGCGCCTTGGCGATCAAGTCGCCGGGCTGCGGCCGGGTGAGGAAGTTCATTGTCATGCTGGTCGTAACCGCCTGCAGTGCCTGCGCCCCGAGCTCGCCAAGTATCATCGCGTAGACGGAGAAATCCGCCAGCTTGAACATGGCGGGGCCCGACACCGTGCCGCCCGGCCGGATCGAGCGCGGATCATGCGCCATGCGAACGTGAGCGGTCATGGGACCCAGGAACTCCAGGCTCACGCGTCCGTTCCCTTCGTGCACCTGAGGAAAATGTTCATCCACCAGCGCCATCACCTGTTCCTTCGTCAGGCGCTCGCGGGCAGCCGCTTCGTTTGCCATTCCTAATATCGTCTCGATTCTGCTATCAATTCGCCGAAGCCGACTATTAGCCTCCGCTGAGGTTCAGGGGAATGGTGGGAGGGATGCTCATGTCACCCCGTTTGGTCCAGATGCTTCGTTCAGTGTCAATTCTCGCGTTTGCGTTAGCCTTCCTGCTGAGCCCGGCCGCGGCAGAGGAATACGAGTTCAAGCAGATCAAGCTCACCGAGAAGCAGGTCCAGAGCTTCATTAAGGCGCAGGCCGAGCTCAACAAGATTTCGGATAAACTGCAGAGCGATTCGGAGGAGCCGGATGAGAAGGTCCAGGCGGAGCTCGAGGCCATAGCCAAGAAGAATGGTTTCGCCAACTTCGATGAGCTCGACCAGGTAGCCGCCAACGTCTCAATGGTGATCGCCGGCATCGATCCGGAGACCGGCGAGTACACGGACCCGGTCGAGTCGATCAAGAAGGAGATCGAGGAGATCAAGGCCGACAAGTCGATCCCCGAGAAGGAGAAGCAGCAGATGCTCAAGGAGATGGAGGAGGCACTGGAAACGACTCCGGCCCTGGAGCATCCTGAGAACATCGAGATCGTAAAGAAGTACCGCGCCGAGATAGACAAGGCGCTGCAGTAGATCGAATTCGGAATGCAGGAGCGCGTTGAGGCGAGCAAGACCGCAGCCATTCTGCTCGAGGAGCGGAAAGGGGCCGTTGCGATCCTGACTCTCAATCGGCCGCAAGCCCGCAACAGCCTGTCGCTGGAGCTGTTGCGGGCTCTCGGTGCCGCCATCGAACGGATCTCGGCCGACGCTGAGGTGCGTGCCGTCGTTCTCGCGGCGAACGGGCCGGCGTTCTCTGCGGGTCATGATCTGAAGGAGCTTACGGCTCATCGCGCCGACACCGACGGCGGATTGGCGTTCTACCGAACGGCCATGGACACCTGCTCCGGGGTCATGCAGGCGATCCTCAGGTCGCCGAAGCCCTTCATTGCGGCCGTCCAGGGCACCGCGACGGCCGCGGGATGCCAGCTCGTCGCCACGTGCGACCTGGCTGTGGCCGCAGACGAGGTCCAGTTCGCGACACCAGGCGTCAACATCGGCCTTTTCTGCTCGACGCCGATGGTGGCTTTGTCGCGCAACGTGCCGCGGAAGCGGGCGATGGAGATGCTGCTGCTCGGCGAGATGCTGTCGGCGGAGGCCGCGGCAGAGTACGGGCTCGTCAACCGCGTCGTGCCGCGGGGCCGCGTGATGGACGAGGCGCTCGCCATGGCAGGTGTGATCGCGTCGAAGTCCTCCCTCACCGTCGCGATCGGCAAGGAGGCCTTCTATCGGCAGATCGAGCTGCCAACGGCCGAGGCTTACGCCTATGCTGCGGACGTGATGGTCAAGAACATGATGGCGCGCGACGCGGCCGAGGGGATCTGCGCTTTCATCGAGAAGCGGCCCCCAGAGTGGAAAGGGTGCTGAATTCGTGCAGCTCCGATTGAGCCTCGTGACGCTCGGCGTCGCTGATGTCGCCCGTGCGCGGCGCTTTTACGAGGCGATGGGCCTCACCGCATCCAGCGTGAGCGAGGACTCAGTCACCTTCTTCCAGCTCGGAAACGTCGTCCTGGCTCTTTTCGGACGCGATGCGCTCGCAGCCGATGCGGGTGTTTCTCCCGACGGGTCCGGCTTTGCCGGCGTCGCACTCGCTTGGAACGTCGCCAGCGAAGGCGAGGTGGATGAAGCGCTGTCCCAGGCGGTCGCCAGTGGCGGCCGGCTCGTGAAGCCGGGACAGAAGGTTTTCTGGGGCGGCTATTGCGGCTATTTTGCCGATCCGGACGGACACCTTTGGGAAGTCGCCTACAATCCTTTCTTTCCGCTCGATGCGGCAGGGCGTGTTTCTCTGCCGGATGACGCCGATTTGCCTTCGAGAACAGCCTGATGGCCCACGACAGCTATTCCGACGACCTCATCGCAACCATTCTGCGCGAGAACAGCTCGATCGCCATGGTGGGCGCCAGCGCCAATACCAGCCGGCCGAGCTACTTCGCCATGAAGTACATGCTGGGTAAGGGCTACCGCGTGGTTCCGGTCAACGTCGGGCTCGCCGGCCAGCAGATCCTGGGCCAGACGGTGTATGCGACCCTCGCGGATGTGCCCCCGCCGATCCGGATCGTCGATATCTTCCGCAATTCGGAGGCGGCGCTCGAGATCACGCGGGAAGCCATCGCGCAGAAGGATCGCCTCGGTGTTCGCGTGGTCTGGATGCAGCTCGGCGTGCGAAATGACCAGGCTGCGGCGGAGGCGGAGGCTGCCGGGCTGCAGGTCATCATGAACCGGTGCCCCAAGATCGAGTACGGGCGGCTTTCCGGCGAAATCGGCTGGGCGGGAGTCACCACCGGGCGCATCTCCAGCGTGCGGCCGAGACTGTCGCCGCACGGCGTGCAGAACCATCTCATCGGCGACAAGGCCTGAGACGGACGCGCAACTCACATCCAGTCAGGTTCTTCCTCTTCGCGCTCCAGGATTTCGCACAGCTCGGCAACCTTGCCGCTCGGCTGGCGGCGGAGCTCGCGGCCGATGACATCGTCGGCATTCAGCCAGGCGAATGCCTCCTCCAGCTCCTCGGGGCTGGCCCCGGTGCCGATGATCTCGACGATCAGGGTCTCATCGACAGGTCCGAGGACGCGCACGACGTCCTCTCGCGTCATGGTCATCGTGGCATTCTCCTGATCCATCGGAATAGGCCAATGGGCCTGTATGTCCGAGACAACCATCGAGAATGAGGTTGGTTCGCGCGCCCGGCTGCAAGAGCCCGGCGTGTCCGCTGCTTCCCCGGCATCGGGGCCGCGTTGAGCCGACGTCAGATCCGGTTGGGATAGAAAAGGTCGACCAGGAACATCGGGATGGCCGGCACATAGGTGCACAGGAACAGCACGAACAGCAGCACTAGGACGAACCAGATGTTGACCTTGGATGTCTCCCAGACGTCGGATTTGGCAATCGAGCAGGCCGTGATCAGGACACTCGCCACCGGCGGGGTCTGCTGACCGATGGCCAGATTAAGAGTCACCACCAAGCCAAAGTGGACCGGGTCGATGCCGACCGTGTTCATGAGCGGCACGATGATCGGCACGACCAGGATGATCGCCGCAGCCGAGTGCAGGAAGAAGCCCAATATCAGGAAGAAAATATTGAGCATGAACAGGATCACGTACTGATTGCTCGAAACTGACGCGATCCACTGAGCGAGGTCCTGCGGCACGCGGGCGACCGTCAGGAAGTCGCCCATCAAAATCGAGGCTGCGACCAGCAGCATGACGACCGCCGTCTGCACGGCACCGTCGAGCATGGCGGACTTGAGCAGCTTGAACTCGAGCTCCCCGTACCAGAGCGCGACGAGGATTGCGGCCAGAACAGCAAGGCCTGCGGCCTCAGTCGCGGTGGCGAGGCCCGAGAAGATGCCACCGAGGATGATGATGGGCAGCAACAAGGTCGGGATGGCGTCGATGAACGTCTTCTTCAGGTTCGCGAGACCAAACGCTTCCTCGACAGGGAAATCGTACTTTCGGGCGAAGACATAGCAGACGACCATCAGCAACAGGCCGCCAATCACGCCGGGTATGAAACCAGCAATAAAGAGCTGCTCGATCGAGGTGCCCGCCGAAATTGCGTACAGGATCATCGGGATCGAGGGCGGAATGATGATGGCGAGCGATGCCGATGACGAAGTCACCGCAGCGGCGAATTCCTTGGAATAGCCCTTGCGCTTCATTTCCGGGATCATGACCGATCCCAGGGCGGCCACGTCCGCGACGGCGCTGCCGGAGATCTCGGCGAAGATCAGCGAAACGCCGACGTTCACCATCGCGAGCCCACCCCTGACGAAGCCGATCAGCGAAGAAACGAACGAAATCAGCCGCCGAGAAATCCCACCCGCGTTCATGATGGCGCCCGCCAGCACGAACATCGGAATGGCAATGAGTGAGAAGCTCGTTGCCCCGCGGTACATCTCGATGCCGACCGAGATGAGGTTATCGGTGCCATTCGTCGCAGCGATGCCGATGACGGCAGAGATGGCTAGGGCAATGGCAATCGGTACGTTGATGAGGATCATCGCCAGCATGGCGATGAACATGATGAACAGCAGCATCGGATTACGTGCTCTCGGGAACGTATTCGGGGTGTTCTGACGAGCGGCCGGATATGACGTTCCGCCAGTAATCGGGCAGACTCACGAGCTCGCAGATGATGAAAAGTGCTCCACCGATGGGGATGACCGACTGCGTTACGGCAATAGGCATCCAGGTGAGGCTTACGAGGGTGTCACCGCCGACGACCGAGATCACCTCGAGGCCAGCCCATGTGAGCAGCAGAAAAAAGCCGATGACGAGAACCTCCCCGATCACGACCGCGATTTTTCGCGCCGTGAGCGGCAACCGCAAAAGCACCCCATCGAACCCGATATGCGCCCGCTTCAATGCGGCGTATGCCGCAGCGTAATAGGTGACCCATGCGAGCATCACGGAGGAAACTTCGTCATACCAGACGAATGAAGCCCCGAGCTTCCGGGCGAAGACAGCAAGAATGACGATCACCGTGAGCATGACCATCAGGAAAATGACGGTCCATTGCAGCAGTGTATCGAGAGTTCGGCGCAGGCTGTTCATCAGGGACTGCTTTAATCTGATCGGGAGTGGTGGAATGGGGAGAGGCGCGTGCGCGTCCTCAACTACTTTTCCATAGCAGACGGCCCCTGCCGCAGTCCTCAGCAGCAGGGGCCCGAGCTGGCCGAACTTATTGCGCCAGGGCTTGGATTTCCTTGACCATCTCGGCGCCGTTCTTGACCGACTTGCCGAACTCCTCGTACACCGCGCCGGACTGGGCGATGAAGGCGTCCTTGTCGACCTCGTTTGCCTTCATCTCCGAGGCACTGGTCATCTTCTCGAGCAGCTCGTTGTCGAGCTTGGCCGCAAGCTCGCGGACGTACTCTTCGGTTTCCTTCGCCGCCTCGGAGATGCTCTTCTGCACATCCTCAGGCAGCTTGGCGAAGTGGGTCGGCGAGGCGACGAGCCAGGCCGGCGTGAAGACGTGGCCGGAGAGCGAGATGTATTTCTGCACCTCGTAGAACTTGCCGCCCCAGATCTGCGGGTAGGGGTTCTCCTGGCCGTCCATTACGCCCGTCTTCAAAGCCGTGAACACCTCGCTGTAGGCCATTGGCGTCGGGTTGGCGCCGTAGGCCTTGAACATCTTGATGCGCCACTCGCCAGCGGGAACACGCAGCTTGATGCCCTTGAGGTCCTCGGGCTTGACGATGGGACGTACATTGTTGGTGATGTGCCGGAAGCCGTTCTCCCACTGACCGAGAACGAGCACGCCCTTGGCCTTGGCGGCAGGGATGAAATAATTGTCGCCGAGCTTTTCCATCACCAGCTTCATGTGCTCGCGGCTTTTGATGATGTAGGGCAGCTCGAACACGCCGAACTCGTCGGCGATGGACGACATGATCGTCGACGGGATCCAGAGCTGAAGCTGATTTAGCTTCAATTTCTGGTACATGTCCCGGTCGCTGCCGAGCTGACTCGAGGGATAGACCGTGATCTTCGCCTTGTCGCCGAGCTTCTCATTGGCGCGCCTGGCGAATTCGTCGGCGGACTGCGCGATGAGCGAACCGGGCTCTGCCACGTGACCGAGCTTCAGCTCGATCTGCGCGACCGCGCCGCTGGCGGACAGCAGGACGGCTGCGAGCGCAGCTAGGGATGTTCTGAAAAGCATGCTTGGGGTCCTCCTCCGATCCTTGTTGCACCGGCCCGTTGCAGGGCTCTGCTAGGCATACTAGCGAGCATGAGATAAGCCGTCACGAAAATCCATGATTTGACGACTTTCGCGTCCACGTCCCGGCTGCGAGGCGCGCCAGAATTCCAGCCACGGTCGAGAAATTCGTTCGGAACAACTGCGGCGGGTATCGGGGGATTTTCCTATCACGACGCTACCGGATTATACGCCCCGGCTCGTGCTGCGCAGATAGTCCATCGCGGCGAGCACGCCCCCTGTCTTGTGCGGCACGCCCGCAAGCCCGAGGCCCATTTCGACTCCGGCGAGTGCGCCGATGATGGTCAGGTCGTTGGTGTCGCCGAGATGGCCGATTCGGAACACCTTGCCCGCGAGCTTCGACAGCCCTGTGCCGAGCGACATGTCGAAATGCTCGAGCACGATCTGCCGGAAACGGTCGGCATCATGCCCTTCGGGCATCAGCACGGCAGTGAGTGAGGAAGAGTAGCAGGCCGGGTCGCGGCAGAGGATCTCCAGCCCCCACGCCCGAACGGCCCGCCGTGTCGCCTCCGCATGCCGATCGTGGCGCGCGAAAACGCGTTCGAGACCTTCCTCGTGCAGCATGTCGATGGCTTCTGCGAGGCCGTAGAGCAGATTGGTGCCCGGCGTGTACGGGAAGAAGCCGTTCTTGTTGTGCGGCGCCATCTCGGCCCACGACCAGAACAGCTTCGGCAGCCGCGACGATTCGGACGCCTTCAGCGCCTTTTCCGAAACCGCGGTGAACGACAGCCCCGGCGGCAGCATCAGGCCCTTCTGGGAGCCGGACACCGTGACGTCGACCCCCCACTCGTCGTGGCGGTAGTCGATCGATGCCAGTGAGGAAATGGTGTCGACCATCAGCAGCGCAGGATGGTTCGCGGCATCGATCGCCTTGCGAACCTGAGCGATGTTGGACGTGACGCCCGTCGAGGTCTCGTTGTGCACAACGCACACCGCTTTGATGGCGTGCGCCTTGTCCTCGCGCAGCCGCGCCTCAATGGCGGCGGCATCGACGCCGGAGCGCCAGTCGGACGGGATGAATTCCGGCTTGAGGCCGAGCTTTTCCGCCATCTTCTTCCAGAGCGTGGCGAAGTGGCCCGTCTCGAACATCAGAACCTGATCACCCGGAGACAGGGTGTTGGCGAGCGACGCCTCCCACGCGCCCGTGCCGGACGCCGGATAGATGAACACCGGCCCGGTCGTCTTGAAGATGCTCTTGATGCCTTCCAGCACCCGCTTGCCGAGCGCCTGAAACTCCGGGCCGCGATGGTCGATGGTCGGCAGCGAGATTGCCCGCAGGATACGATCGGGTACGGGTGTCGGTCCGGGGATCTGCAGAAAATGGCGGCCGGCGCGACGCGGCACATTCGACATCAGACGATTTCTCCCGCCCGCCAATGGGGCGCTATGGGTTGTTGCGCTTTCAGATGCTTGTATGCGATCGACGGACCCGAGTTCAAGCCATATGGGCCCGTACTGGGAAAACCTGATGAACGTGCACGTACCCGCCAATCGCGCCCTCGCCGAGCGGCTCCGCCGCGAGATCCAGGGAGAGGTGCTGTTCGACCGTTTCAGCCGCGGACGGTACGCGACGGACGCCTCGATCTATCAGATCGAGCCGGTCGGCGTCGTTGTCCCGAAAACGGACGAGGACGTCCGGGCCGCCTTGGAGATCGCGCGGGAAAGTGGCGTGACGGTGCTTCCGCGCGGCGGCGGCACATCGCAATCGGGCCAGACGGTCGGGCGATCGCTGGTCATCGACTACTCGAAGTATCTTAACCGGCTCGTCGAGCTCGATCCGGAAGCGGGCACGTGCGTCGTGGAGCCCGGCATCGTGCTCGACGAGCTGAACCGGCAACTCAAGGCGACCGGCTGGTGGTTCCCGGTCGACGTGTCCACCGCAAGCCGCGCCACGCTCGGTGGCATGACCGGGAACAACTCCTGCGGCACCCGCTCGCTGCGCTACGGCATCATGCGGGACAACGTGCTCGCCATCGACGCGCTGCTCCCCGACGGTACGCCGACGAGGTTTGCAGAGATCGATCCTTCGGACCTCGGTGGTTGCGACGCTGAAGCGCTTTTCCGGAGGCTGATTGCCCTCGGGCAGCGGGAAGCCGCGCACATCGCGCAGGCCTTTCCCGAGGTCTCACGCCGCGTTGGGGGCTATCTCATCGACGCGTTGGTGCCGGGCAACAAGCCGCTCAACCTGGCGACGCTTCTCGTGGGCTCTGAAGGCACGCTCGCCCTGTCGCGGCGCATCGCGGTGAAGCTTGCCCGCCAGCCGAAGAACAAGGCGCTTGGCATCTGCCATTTCCCCAAGTTCCGGCAGGCGATGGAGGCTGCGCAGCACATCGTGAAGCTGGGGCCGGTGGCGGTCGAGGTCGTCGACCGTACGCTGATCGAGCTGGCGCGCGACATCGCCATGTTCCGGCCAGTGATGGACACCTACGTGCGCGGCGAGCCCGATGCGCTGCTGCTCACCGAGTTCGCCGAGGACGACCAGGCGGAGAACCTGCGCCGCCTCGACCGCCTGGAAGAGCTGATGGGCGATCTCGGGCATCCGGACAGCGTCGTGAAGGTGGCCGACGCGGCCGGCCAGAAGGCGGTGTGGGGTGTGCGTGCCTCCGGCCTCAACATCATGATGTCGATGAAGAGCGAGGGGAAACCCGTCTCCTTTATCGAGGACTGTGCGGTTCCGCTCGAGAACCTTGCCGATTACACCGAGCGGCTGACCGCGGTGTTCGAGAAGTATGGCACGCGCGGCACCTGGTACGCGCACGCATCCGTCGGCTGCCTGCATGTGCGGCCTGTGCTCAATCTCAAGCTCGAGAAGGATGCCAACACCATGCGCGCCATCGCCGAGGAGGCGTTCGCGCTGGTCAAGGAATACAAGGGCGCGCATTCGGGCGAGCACGGCGACGGCCTCGTCAGGTCCGAGTTCCACGAGATGATGTACGGTCGAAAGACCGTCGAGTTGTTCGAGGAGGTGAAGGACACATTCGACCCGACGGGGCTCATGAATCCCGGCAAAATCGTGCGATCTCCACGCATGAACGACCGCACGCTGTTCCGCTACAAGCCGGGCTACCACGTACCGGAGTTTGAGACTGTCCTCGACTGGTCGGCCTATCCCGGCGCCGGGAAGGGTTTCCAGGGCGCCGTCGAGATGTGCAACAACAACGGCGAGTGCCGAAAGCTCGACGGCAGCGTGATGTGCCCGAGCTATCGCGTGACGCGCAACGAGCGCGATGTCACGCGCGGCCGCGCGAATACATTGCGCCTTGCGATCTCGGGTCAGCTGGGGCCGGGCGCGCTCGCCAGCGACGAGATGCTGGAAACCGTCAAGCTCTGCGTCTCCTGCAAAGCCTGTCGGCGCGAGTGCCCGACCGGGGTCGACATGGCGCGCATGAAGATCGAGGTGCTCGCGGCGGCGGCGAAGCGCCGGGGCGTGTCGTTCCGTGATCGGCTGATCGCCTATCTGCCGCGCTATGCGCCCTATGCGGCGCGGCTTGCGCCTCTGATGAACGCGCGCAATGTCATCCCCGGTGCTGCGTGGCTGACGGAGCGGTTGATCGGCTTTGCTGCAAAACGCAAGCTGCCCCGCTGGACGATGCGGCCGTTCTCTGCATCTGCGCACAAGCGGGGTGGGGCGAGGGGTGAAAGTCGGCCCCAGGGGCAGACCGTCGGCGAGGTGGCGCTGTTTGCGGATACGTTCAACACTTACTTCGAGCCCGAAAACCTCCACGCCGCCATCGAGGTGCTGGAACGGCTCGGCTACAGGGTGCACGTTCTGGAGCCTGTCGGTGGCGGGAGACCTGTCTGCTGCGGGCGAACATTCCTCTCCGCCGGCCTTGCGGACGGGGCCCGCGCCGAGGTGAAGAGGCTGCTCGCCGCGGTGAAGCCCTTCACCGAACGCGGCGTTCCGATCGTCGGCCTCGAACCGTCCTGCCTGCTGTCGCTGAGGGATGAAATCCCCGCCCTGTTTCCGGGAGAGGAGGCCGCGAAGGCAGCCGAATGCGCCTGGCTGTTCGAGGAGTTCCTTGCGCGCGAGATCGATGCCGGACGCCTTGCTGGCCCAATCGCAAGGTCGTCCGGACACCTGCTGCTCCACGGCCACTGCCACCAGAAATCGTTCAACGCGATGCCGGCCGTCACCAAGGTACTT